>JAJFGM010000835.1 GCA_021776145.1 Kiloniellaceae bacterium
GCCGAGCAGGGGCGAAATAACCCAGCTGGCGACGATCATCGACATGGTGACCCAGTTGACGGCGGCGAAACCGACGGCGGCGATGCCGGCGCCCATGACGCCGCCGACGACCGAGTGGGTCGTCGACACCGGGGCACCGACATAGGTGGCGAGGTTGACCCAAAGTGCCGAGGACAAAAGCGCCGCCATCATCGCCCAGACGAAGGTTTGGCTGTCGGGGACCAGCGAGGGGTCGATGATGCCCTTGGATATCGTCGCCACGACCTCGCCGCCGGCGATCAGCGCGCCGGCGCTCTCAAAGACGGCGGCGATGATCAGGGCGCCGGTCAGCGTCAGGGCGCGCGAGCCGACGGCGGGACCGACGTTATTGGCGACATCGTTGGCACCGATATTCAAAGCCATGTAGCCGCCCAGACAGGCGGCGACCACAATGAACACGGCGTTCGGTTGGGCGCCGATCTGGACGCTGGCGTAAACGCCGGCCAGGGCCAGGAACAGCAACGCGAAACCGGGCGCGGCCAGTTGGTGCAGATTGGATTTCGCCGCCGCCTCGACCGTGACGATCCTGTCCAGATCCTTGTCGAGAGTCTCTTTGGCGAGCGCGGTGGGCGCCTTGTTATCGGAATTCTCTGGGGGTGTCATCTGAGTGCGCTTCGATTGACAGCATTGATCCCACGGCGAAACTGTCTGCTTCGCCGGGGTGCAGCCAGCGTTGGCTGTGCCTCTTGATAGAGGCCGGGACGGGCGATTACCAACCCTTGTTGTGTCGGCAAGCGCAATTTTTCTTAAATAAGGGCCAAGGCCCAGAGTTTCTGCCGGCACGCCGGCTGTTTTGGCGCTAAAGGCGTACTATTACTAGGGTTTTTGGTGCGTTGCCTTTCACACGATAGCTCCGGTCATTATTGAGATGGCTCACGTTGTCTCATGGCTGTTGCCGGTATGCGCGGACGAGCTTTCTGCCTTAGATCGGATGTGGCGCGCCGCGCAGTTGACGTGCCGCCGAGGCGTAACCGCCGTCAGCGCCGTCAACGAAGTGCATATGGTTCGCGGTCATGACCGACGGCACCACGCAGGTCATGAGCGCCGAGTCCTGTTCGTGCAGGCCGTAGCGAACGACGCCCTCGGCAGCGGCCGAGTCGAGCAGTGCGCGCAGTCGCGCGACGGTTCCCGGCGAACAGTCGAGCGTCATCATCAGCGCATCGTCGAACTTGCGGAAATCGGTGTTGGCGGTGATTTCGCGCCGGTAGCGTTGGGGTTCGAAACCACCGATTCGCAGCCGGAACTTGAAGACAAGCCAGATCATGGCGGTGGTGAGGATCACCGTGAGGCGCCGCCGCCAGGCACCGCGCCCGCTGCCCGCGACCCGCGACTGCAGGGCAAGAGAGTCGCTCGGCCAGTGCACTTCGGGCCCGTCGCGGGGCACCGGGTTCAACGCGGCGGCCTCGTCAAGCAGTCCCATCACCCGGGTTGCAACGTCGGCGAAATGGTGTTGCGCGACGCCTGCAACCGGTTTGACGATGAGCGACAGGATCTTGCCTTGCCGGGGCTTGATCGGTCCCCACTGACAGGACAGGCCCGTCAGGTCGGGATCTTCATCGTCTACCGGCGCGAGGCTGGCATGACCTTCCTTCATTTGCGTTTCCGCCCATTCCAGTCCGCCGCCGGTGAACATTGCATATCGCACGTGCTCGGAGGCCGGCCAAAAGGCGGCACGCACGTCAAAGCCGGCGGCGCGCGCGGCCGCGACGGTGGTCGTGCCGACGCGCAAGTCTAGGGCGAGGTCGCGCGCGGCCCAGGCGGCAACGCGCGCGAGTGCCTCGACCGTTGCGGCCGCGTGTTCCGGCGGCACCGCGAAGCGTGCGCCGTCGCCGCCGAAGGCGAAGAGCCGCAGCGCGCCGCCCAGTGCATTGGAAACCGCGCTGATGGTTGCCGCGCCGGCCAGGTTCACCGCCTTGTAGAGGCCGGCGTCGATGGCGCCGGTGGAGTCGATCACGTCCGAAAGCCCAATTATCCAGTCGTCCGGCAGCGGCGCATAGAGGCTGGGGTCTGCCACTTGCGCGAAGTGATCCAGCACCGGCACAGCCTCGACCCAGACTTCACTCAATTATTGCTCCCGGCATGTTCCATGCCGCCTTAATACGTCCAATGTCGCGAATTCGATCACCAATCAGCCGGATCGCTGTCCATTGGCATGGGCGGAGACGGCCGTGCGGCCTAAAATTCAGTGCCGGTCAGCTTGCTGGTGTCGACGTCCAGGCCCTTGGCGACGGTGAGAATGAGTTCAAGGGTCTCGGCGTTGAGCGGAATGCCGTCTTGGCCGTAACGCCGGGCAAATTCGTCCTCCAACTCGCCTGGCAGATAGAGGCGCTCGACACCTTCGGCGCGCTGGCTGGCGTGGATCTGCTCGGTGATCCGATCGACGTGCGCCTTGAAGTCGTCAATAGCGCGAAAACCAGCGATGTTGATCGCCAGGTAGAACTGTCCGTCGGCACCTGAAATGGCACCATCAACCATGTTGCCGGACTCCGTGCCGTAGCCGGCGCCCGACAGCACCGACGAGAGGATGCCGACCATCATGGCGAGGCCGAGGCCCTTGTGGGCGCCGATTGGCTGGATCAGGCCTTCGAGCGCAGCCACGGCATCGGTCGTCGGCCGGCCTTCGGCGTCGAAGGCCCAGCCTTCGGGGATAGCTTGGCCTTTTTGCGCATAAATTCGGATCTTGCCGTGCGCAGTTGCTCCCAACGCGATGTCGAGCAGTAGGGTCGCGCTCTTGGCGCCCGGCACGGCAAGGGAAATGGGATTCAAGCCGATGATCTTCTCGCTGCCGCCCCAGGGCGCCATGGTCGGCAGGGCGTTGGTGCCGGCGATGCCGATCATATCCGCAGCGGCGGCTCGTTTCGTATACCAGTCGAGCGCGCCGCAGTGGTTCGAGCCGCGCACCGCGACCAGCGCGACATTGATGTCGCGCGCCCGCTCGATGGCCTGGTCCATGGCCAGGCGGCCGGCGATCTGGCCCATGGCGTTGTCGGCATCGACGACCAAAGCGGCCCCGGCATCGGCGACCACGTGCGGCCGGCCACGCGGGTCGACACCGTCGCGCGTCAGCTTGGCGACGTAGTCAGGCACCCGCAGAACACCATGCGAATGAATGCCGCGCAGGTCGGCGTGTACCAATGAATCGGCCAGCAGGTCGGCGTCGCCCGAGTCCATGCCACAGGCGGCGAAGATTTGCCCCACGGTTTGACGCAGAACCGCGCCGGAAAAACGGCGTTCGGTCTCTTCGCCTGGGTAGTGTGCCATGCGGGATTGATGCCCCTGTTCGATGCTGTGTTCTTGGCCGACTCTCTGTCTGACCGTCGCACCATGCTATGCCAGAAGTCGATCACTGAGAAGCGTGGCCGGGCCGGCTTCTGGTCACAAGCCCCTGCGCCTTCAAACTCGGAGCTTAGGCATTCTCTCGTAGGGTTTTCCGCATGAAGTAGCTGTTGGGGTCGTTTTTCGGGTAGTCCCCGAAAGCCGGGCATTGCGCGTACCCGCAGCGTTCGAACAGGCCGATCGCTTCCGGCTGGAAGATTCCGGTTTCCAGTTTCAATTCAAAAAGACCGAGCAGTCGGCTTTCGCTCTCCAGCCTGTTCAACAGCGCCTTGCCGAGACCCAGGCCACGCGACGATGGATCGACAAAAATGCGTTTGATCTCGGCATAGTCCTGTCCGACAACGCGAATGGCGCCACAACCCATCAGCTTGCCATCGACCCTTGCCCCGAAGAAGCGATTGTCACCGGCGGATAACTCCTCTGGTGGAGTCAGATGGGCACTTTCCGGCGGGTAGAGTTCATACATCAGTGCGTCGAGTTTTTCGACCACCTCAAGGATGCCGCCGTCGCGGGTTGTGACGGCTATAATCTCGACGACCGAACTCATAAATCACGCTTGCCTTATGCCGGGGCGCGTTGGTTGGAGTCCAACTCGGTTGCGCAGACGAGGCCCTCGAAAACGGCCTCTTCGGCGGTGCGCGGGGAGGCTGCGTCACCAATTTCCACAAAGGGGATATCAAGAACCGAGAGCTCGGCGGCCAAATCTGAAGACGGCTGCATGGCGGACGCGATGACCAGCGTATCGACCTTTTCAAAGACCATCGGCTGCCGCGAAGCGGTGTGCAAAAAGTAGACCGTATCTTTGTCCGCGCCGTAGAGACGGGCATAGGGGATGGTTTCAATGCCGGCTTCGGAAAGCCGCGCAATGGCGGCATCGCGAACATACCCCTGTATGGCGGATCCAGCCGATGTCCCGTTTACGGCGAGGCGAACGGAACAGCCTTGAGACGTCAGTTTTTCGGCAAGTCCTATAGCGACCCAATCGCTCCGCCAGTCGTAGACGACCACATTGCTTCCGGTTTTTACGCCGCGCAGGACCTGCTCGTGGGACAGGGCCTTGATCAGATCGTCGCCCTCGAATCTCGGCAGGTTCACCGTACTGCCAGTGGCCAGAATGATGTGGTCGAAAGCACCGTCACGGATGAAGTCCAGCGTCACCAGATGATTGCGGAGAACCTTGACGCCGCTGTTTTCCACTTCCCTGGAAAGGTTGGTCACAATACCCCCGAACTCTTCCCTGTGGGGCAAAAGCTGGGCCAGCAGCGCCTGGCCACCCAAAGCGGAAGACTGTTCCGCCAGGGTCACGGCGTGGCCGATTTCGGCGGCCACGGCCGCTGCCTTCATGCCGCCCGGTCCGCCGCCGACAACCAACACCTTTGCCTTGTGGGCAACCCCGGGCCTCTTGCCAAACCGAATCTCCCGACCGGATTCCGGAAACTGTATGCATGAAATCGGCAAGCCGAGCTGGGCGTGGCCGATGCAGGCCTGGTTGCAGGCTATGCAGGCTCGAATTTCGTCCGCTCGGTCGCCGCGTGCCTTGTTTGGCATCTGCGGGTCGCAGATCATCGCGCGGGTCATGCCGCACATGTCCGCGGCGCCTTCGCGCAACACGGCCTCGGCTTCATGCGGCTGATTGATGCGGCCGGCAACAAAAATGGCGGTATCCGGGAGGGCCTGCTTCAGCTTTTGGGAAAAGGGGCTCAAGTAGGCATTTTCGACGGTCATGGGCGGCACGATGTGGATAGAGCCGGAGCTCGATGCCGAGGTGCCGCCGATCACATTGATGTAGTCGAGGCAGGGTGCCAGATCGCGGCAGATCGCGAACATGTTCTCGCTATCCATTCCCGCATCATCGAATTCGATGCTGGAGAAGCGGCCGCCGATGATCACTTCGGCGGGGACACTATGGCGCAGCCGGGACGCGATCTCGCGCACAAATCTCAGTCGGTTCTCGTAGGAACCGC
>JAJFGM010000836.1 GCA_021776145.1 Kiloniellaceae bacterium
GGAAGGGAGGGGGCCACCTGTTGCTGTCCAGGCGAACGATCCTGACCCTTGGGTGAAAGTCAAGCGCGCGGGCTTGACCGGCGCCAGTTCGAGGGGAACAGCGAGCATCGGTTGCGTTGACGTCGGCAAGACCGGTGCCCCCTATTCTCGTGAGAGCCGAGCCTTCAAGATCGCCTCGAGGAGGTCATCAACATCTGCCCGGGCGTTCTTAGCAATCCAGTGATGCCGCTGGGAATAGGTTCGAGCCGCGGCATGTGCGTCAAGACCTGTTCGCAAATCGGGCGTACTCACATCCGCCCCCGCTTCGACGAGCCGCTTCGCCGTCCCGATGGCGCCCGCTTCGATCGCGAGAA
Source organism: Kiloniellaceae bacterium (assembly GCA_021776145.1). Lineage (GTDB taxonomy): Bacteria > Pseudomonadota > Alphaproteobacteria > Kiloniellales > Kiloniellaceae > JAJFGM01. The sequence goes on from JAJFGM010000836.1 coordinate 354, forward strand.
ACAGCGGCCTTGGCGTCCGTCCGGCCCGGTTGTCGGGGTCGACGCCAAGCTCCAACAAAATCTCGATCACATCAGAGGCCCCCACCTCTGCCGCAACTTGCATTGCCGTCCGAGGCGGCTGCGCAGCTGGCCGGTCGCGCGCGCCGAGAAGCGGCCAGAGCGTGCGCACGAGCTCCGCCTCTCCCCGCTCCGCCGCAATGTGAAGCGCGCTCCATCCCCCATGGGTTCGCGCATCGCGGCGCGCGCCTGCCGAGACCAGAAGGTCAGTCATCTCCAAGCGTCCGCTTTCAAGCGCCCTTAGATAAGGCGTGAATCCGTCATGCGCCGCGATCTCGAGGGGCGCACCCGCCTCAATAAGGTGGCGCGCTGCTTCCAGAGTGCCGGTGCGTGCCGCGATGTGCAAGGGTGTTTGCCCCGTGTGATCCGTGTCAGAGACCAGGGGCACTTTGTCGAGGACAAACGCCAATTCGACCAACCTGTCCGTCCGCCCGGCAAGCATGTGAAGAAGCGTTGCGCCATTGAGACTGCGTGCCTCCAAGTTGGCCCCACGCTCTGCGAGAAGGGTGAGTCCGTCAAGATCCGCAAGGAATGACGGCGGCTCCCCGCGCCCACCGACGGGCATGTCGGGTCGAGCCCCGGCATCAAGTAGACGGCGCGCCATCTCTACCTGTTTTGCGGAAATGGCCGCACCGAGCGGGGACATGTTGTTTTGCTCTTTGGCGTTGACCGATGCGCCCCGTTCCAGAAGCACTTCAACGGTTTCGGTGAGACCGTCTTTAGCTGCCGTCACAAGGAAATGTGCGTCCCCTGTCAGTTCGGCTACTGGCGCCGGGAAAGACAGGAGTTCCACGATTGTTGCATCCCGCTTCTCCGCCTTCATGTCGACAACATGTGCCCAGCTTTCCTTCTTCTCAGGGACGGGTGGGAGGTCATGACCTGCCTCCCCCACATGCCTCAAAATAGCCGGTTTGCCGAACTCTACGGCCTTCTTGAATAGCGTCGCGAAGTCTGTATCAAAAAGCTCATGGCGCGTGAGCAGGAAGTCGAAAGCCTCCGGCTTGTCGGATTTTACAAGTGAATCGATCCAAGTCTTGGCATCAATAGAGATCCCTTGATCGTCAACAAGGTAGGAGAGGCTCCTAATAGCCCCCGCATAGGCGGCATCAGCGGCATGGCGTATGGTAAATTTCTGATAGCCAGCAAGAGCGGCAAGGATATCGGCGTTGTCCCAGTTCGCAGCCAACCGGCTCGGCGTCCAGCCATGGATCGTCGGCAGGTAAGGGTCAGCCCCACATTCAAGGAGAAGTTCGACAATCTCGAGCGAGGGACGATCGCAGCAGGCCATGTGCAGTGCCGTCCACCCCCTCCCATCGCGTGCATCGACGGGAAAGCCGAGCGTCAATATCCGAATTACCATCTCACGCGTCTGGCTGAGCGCCGCGCAATGGAGAAGGTTGAAACGCGGCCCGCTTTCGATCCCCGTGTTTGCGCCACGCGCGAGGAGGAAATCGACAATCGCCTGGTCGCCGGAACAAACCGCCCAGTGAAGTGCGTCATGCCCGTCGTAGTTTTCGAGCGCGATATGAACTTCATCGACCCGCGGCTGATCGAGAAGCAGTTCCACGAGGTTCCTGTGTCCGTAGTAACAGGCCATCATCAGCGCCGTGCTGTTCTTAGAATTTGCATGGCACGGGTCCACGCGTCTTTCGAGCAGGAGACGCGCGAAATCAGTCATGCCATGAAAGCCGGTCATGATAAGCGCGGTCCCATCATGCGCCGTCCTGACCTCGGGGTCCGCGCCCTCTTCAATCAGCAGGCGGGCAATATCCTCGCGTCCTTGCCGAACCGCATGATGAAGTGGCGCATAGCCGAAACGGTCGATCTGGTCGATGAAGCCACGGTGGGCACGAATTGCCTCGCGCACCACGTTCAGATTGCCGGAACGCACAGCGCGCGTGATCGGCGTATCGCGCAGGTCCAGCTTGCTGACATCCAGCTCGAGATGGCCGGACAGCTTGTTTTCGCTCTCTGCATTGGCACCTACCTCGACGTGGCTCCCTCCACTGATCACGTACCGCCGCTGGGCTGCAAAAACGCGCTCTTCCTCCATCAACGCGCCGGGGGTGGGAACGCGCGGGTCTTCCGGCTCGAACCCAGTCTCGGAGAGGAACTCCAAAAGCGCGATGCCTTCCTCGGCGCGATCATCTGCGATGAGGTCAATGGCATTCAGGTAGCGCACATCCTGTTCGAAAGAGGCCAGGACGTCTTTGGCAACCGAGATGATTCCGCCAGACCGTGGGGCATGTACGAGTTTGTCCCGGGGCTGCTCTAGTCGGTCGCGGGTCGTCTCATAAATGTGCCGAAAGGCAGCATCCGGGTCGTCTATGGCAAGCACGCGCCAAAGGTTCTGTTGACGGAACTGTGTCTCATGTCCCGAGGTATCATTTGCAGGCTGGGGCAGTCCTGCTAGGTACTGCCGGATCATCCGGCCCACCTCCTGCGAGCGAAATCGCCCGACCCTGTCGAGCCGGTATTGCCGGTCAAGGACGCCAAATAGGAACGAGCGGACACCCTCGTGCATCTCATAAATGCCGCCGCCCTGGTGCGTGCATAGCGGTCCGAAAAGCACATCGGCATCGAGCGCAGGCTGAAACCGGTCCGCGCCCTCAAGAAAATTGACCCGGATCAACGCTAACATGTCAGGCCGAAGCCGGTCGGCCACGGCGGCGTGTGCGGCAAGCGTCAGAGAAGCAGCGCCGTAGCGGCGCTCGAACGCATCGACCTCGGCCCCAATCTCCTCGGGCGGCAGCCTATCGGGAAGCACGCTCACGGGGCTTCCTCCCGCATTCGTTCGATGGCCATAATGAGCGCCTCATGCGAAAGCTCGAACGCTGTCGCATGAGGCGCAGTCATGATTGCGTTTCGGAACGCGGGCTGCCAGCGACTCTTGCGCATCGGGTTGATCCAGATCAGTGGTCTGATCTCGTTC
>JAJFGM010000837.1 GCA_021776145.1 Kiloniellaceae bacterium
TGAAAAAAACAAAGCACCGCGTAGCAGGAATCGAAAAAACGGCCGAGCAGGAAAAAGATTGCGACATCAAAAAGCAGGCCCAGAAACAATACGGGAAGACAGAAAAATGCCACAAAATATGCCGCGGCCCAGGCGGTGAAACGCCGGCGCGGCACTTCGATACCGTGGATCCTACAAGGTTGCTTGTGAAACAGGCCCATAGCCAAGAGACTAGATCAGTATGCGTTCGGTTGGAATCGCTTTAGGCGATCCAACCGAACGCATACTGATCTAACCATTGGATGTGTCGAGCGAACCACCTGGGCAGAAGGAAGAATTGGTTCTGGAAGCCGACCGGAGAAATGTCGCGCCACACCTCGAATGGGACATGGTCTCGCGGCAACAGTGGGAACATTGGGCCGCATCCGCCGGTCGCTCCAGCTTGGAACAGTCCTGGGCTTACGGCAACGCCGTCGCTACGGCGCAGAAGTGCGAAGTTCAAAGGGGCGTGGTCCGCGACGGCGAAAGGCCGCTCGCCCTGTTTCAAGTCTTCCACAAATATGGCTTTCTGCCGCTGCGCTGGCACCAGGCGTTGCGCGGACCGGTCATCCTTCCCGCTGGGGCCGGCCAGCAAGGCCCCATCCTGCGGGCCATCAAGGCTGGCTTCCGGCTGCGCGATCGGCGCTTGCTCCTGTGGGTGCCGGAGTTCGAGGACGGTAGCGACAGCGAAACGCTGCTGATGTCTTGCGGTTGGCGCCGCATGACGACCGGTTACAGCACGGTCTGGCTCGACCTCGCCCGGCCCGAAAAGGAAGTGCGCAACGGTTTGCACGGCAAGTGGCGCAACGCATTGGTTGGCGCCGAACGCGGTCCCCTGCGCTGCGATGCCGGTCATGATGCTAGACACCTGGACTGGTTGCTCGCGAACTACGCTGCCTTTCGCAAACGCAAGGCCTTTGCCGGCCCGACCAGCGACCTAATCAAAGCCCTGACGGCGTTCGATCCGGAAGCCGCAAGCGTCCTGACGGCTCTGAAGGGGAACGATCCCCTCGCCGCGATCCTGCTGGTCCGGCACGGCGCCTCAGCGACCTACTACATCAGTTACACCTCGCCCGAAGGCCGTCGTCACGGGGCTCACAATCTACTGCTCTGGCATGCAATGCTTGAGCTGAAGGCCGAAGGCGTACGCTGGTTGGATCTCGGCGGCGTCAATGCCGCCGCGCCGGGCATTGCCCGCTTCAAGCTCGGCATGGGCGGCGATTTCGTGACGCTGACCGGCAGTTACCTTTGAGCTCCTCGCGTGCGATCCGTTAGCTTGTGTTTGGCTGACTCGGCTGGCGCAGCCTTTGCACTTGCGACCTATGGATTACGGTCAGGCGTTCACTGCCCTTCGCTTCGGCCGCGCCCAGCATCGCACGATGGAAGTCAAGCAACTCGGCTTCGGACAGCTCGGCGACCAGGGCATAGAGTAAACCGCCGCGTTCCCAAACCAGGGCGGAAAGACCCTGGCTGTGGAAATTGTAAATGTCTGCCGCGACCTCCTGCCACGGTCCGGTCAGGGCGCCAGGCCTGTCGCTTGACATGATGTAGAGCGAGGCTGCCGTGTCACCCTTGGCGAACAAGTAGGAGACCAGGCGCCGGCCGAGGAAGGAACAGAGGCGTCCGCCGGTCAGGCGAAAGCCGCTCGGCACCTGGAGGGCCCAAGGCAAAGCAAAATCGACCCGCGGCGCCAACCAGCCGGCCAGGCGGCGGAAGTCGGAGCCCTCGACATCAGGCACGCGGCCGCTAAGGCGAAAAGTGATAAAATCATTGGCCGTCTCGGTCACCACCGACGGTGGACTCGCCGTGCCCGGCCAAAGCCATGCCGGCGCCAGCACCACCGCAACCAGGATGACCGCCGCCGCGACAAGCCCGGACAGCAACGGCCAGCGGCGCCGTGCCGGCGTGCGGCCGGACGTGGCGAATCGACCGCCCGCGTCGGCGGCGACCCGCTCGACAATCTCGCTCCATAGGCCGACCGGCGGTTCCTGCAGGCGTGCATGGCGCTGCAACAGCGCGCCCAAATCACCACCGTTCCGCAGACGCTCGGCACAGGCCGCACAGTCCCTCAGATGGGCGTCAATGTCCTGCCACCGGTCCAATGCGATCGCTGCCTCGGAGTCGCCGAGGTAGGCTTCAATATCGGCACAGCCGATGGGCCCCTGCTTGGGTGTGTCCGAATCGTCCACTTTCTCCTCACTCACCGATTTCCAACGGCGACCCGGCGGCACCTTTCGAGCCCGCAGGCGGCAAATAGTCCTTGAGTGCTTTTTGCAGATGCCGGCGTCCACGGAACAGTCGTGATCGCACGGTCCCAATCGGACAGCCGGCAATGGCGGCGACTTCGTTGTAGGAAAACCCCTCGACCAGAATCAAGGACACGACGAGGCGCACCTCGGGCGGCAAGCCTGCCATCGCTTCCAAAGTGTCGCGACAAAAGCTCTTATGCAGGTAAAGGATCTCGGGCGAAGTCTCGGCGGCGTCTTCGCGCTGGGCCTGCAGGGCGCCCGGCAGCGAGTCCCAATCCACGGTAACGGGTTCGTTCTTGCGTACATACCGGTCGATGTAGGTGTTCTTCATGATGCGAAATAGCCAAGCACGGTAATTGGTGCCTTCCTCGAAACGGTCGAAGGCGCGAAAGGCCTTTAGGCAAGTCTCCTGCACCAAGTCGTCGGCACCTTGGGGGCCGCCCAAAAACCGCGCGGAGGTGCGGTAAAGGGCGTCCAGGTGCGGGCGCGTCAAGCCCGTGAAGGCCTTGCGTCGCAGATCCTGCTTCATTTCGTCGCGTCGTCCGGTCAATTTGTCGTCCGTCCCAGCACCCACGCATCGCTTCGATAAATGCCACGGCCGGCAAAAGGTTCGGCCCGAGAGCCCAAAGTGATGTCCAGGGCAGCCTCTTAAGGCGCCACAGCTAGCACGCCCCGCAAAGTGCGTGGCGCACGACTGTTCACGTCTGTGTGACGACGGCGCGGCCGCTGGCCCGCCCGATCTTCCCGGGTCATCGCACCGGGTGTTCCGGACCGCGGCCACGAAAGGCGTCGATGAAAGCGGCTGCCGCCGCGGCGTCGAAGCTTTCCAATTCGAGCTTCTTCGTCCAGGCCGTCAATACGACCCGGCCCCCAAGATTGGAGGTCCGCGTCACCACCAGGCCGTCCCAGCGGCCGCTGTAGATTTCGCCCCAGGCGTCCAACAGCGCCAAGGCCTCCTCGCCGGGCGTGTCGTAATATATGACAATGTTGCCGTGCTCCAGGGCATGGACGAGCTGTGTCGGCGCCTGCACCGTCGGGTAATAGC
>JAJFGM010000838.1 GCA_021776145.1 Kiloniellaceae bacterium
CAAGGCCGCCCATGATGCCGGTGCCCGCTGGGTCGTGCTGTGCGATACCAACGGCGGCAGCCTGCCGCACGAAATCGAACGCATTGTCGGCGAGGTCGCCGAGGTCATCCCCGGCAGTCACCTCGGCATTCACTGCCATAACGACACCGAGAACGCGGTGGCCAATTCGCTTGCCGCTCTGAAGGCCGGCGCCCGCCAGTTGCAGGGCACGCTGAACGGCCTGGGCGAGCGCTGCGGCAACGCCAATCTGGTTTCGTTGATCCCGACCCTGGTGCTGAAGACTGATTATGTCACCGGCGTTTCGGCGGAGCAGCTGACCCGCTTGACCGCGACATCGCACCTCTTGGACGAGCGGCTCAACCGGGCGCCGCTCAAAAACGCGCCTTATGTCGGCCAGAGCGCTTTCACCCACAAGGGCGGCGCACACGTTTCGGCGGTCGAAAAGGATCCGCGCACCTACGAGCATATCGATCCGTCACTGGTCGGCAATCGGCGCCACATTGTGGTTTCGGACCAGGCCGGACGCTCCAATGTCCTGGCCCGGCTGCGCGACCTTGGCATCGATACCGAAGGCAAGGACCAGAAGATCCGCCGCCTGGTGGAAGAGGTAAAGCGTCAGGAGTACGAGGGGTATGCCTACGACGGCGCCGAGGCCAGTTTTGAACTCATGGCGCACCGTATCCTCGGCGATGTTCCGGACTATTTCTCGATCGCCCGTTTTCGGGTCACCGACGAGCGTCGCTGGAATGCCATGGGCGAGCGGGTAACCGAGTCCGAGGCAACGGTGATGCTCGAGGTCGCCGGCGAGAGCAGCTACCAGGTGGCGAATGGCAATGGACCGGTCAATGCCCTCGACATTGCGCTGAGAAAGGCTCTGGTGCCGGTTTTTTCCGAGCTCGAGGATATGCGTCTGGTCGACTACAAGGTGCGCATCCTCAGCCCGCAGGCAGGCACCCGCGCCGTTACTCGGGTGATGATCGAAAGCGCCGATTCCAGCGGCCGGCGCTGGACCACGGTCGGCGTTTCGGAGAACATCATCGATGCCTCCTTCAATGCTTTGCGTGACGGCTATCGATGGAAGTTGATGCGCGATGGCGTCGCCGACCCGCGCGCCTCGCCGTCGTGAACGCCAGCGCGCGCTGGCGCTGACCGTCGGACGACCTGATCCGCCTACGCTCTGATCCGTGAAAACCCTGAACCGTCAAAACCCTGAACCATCAATACCATGTCCGGGACCGATAAGACCCAAACCACGCCGCCGACGGGTGGGCCCGTCATCATCCTTGTGGAACCGCAGCTTGGCGAGAACATCGGCATGGTTGCGCGGGCCATGCTGAACTGCGGCCTGACCAAGCTCAGGCTAGTAGAGCCGCGCGATGGCTGGCCGAGTGAAAAGGCCCAGGCGGCGGCCTCCGGTGCCGATATCGTGCTCGACGGCGCCCAGGTCTTCGAGACCACGGCGGCGGCGGTGGCGGATCTGGAGCGGCTTTATGCCGCGACGGCGCGGCCGCGCGGCATGGTCAAGACGGTGGTCACGCCACGCCAGGCGGCGCTCGAGATGCATGCCGCTCCGCAAGCCGCCACCGGCATCCTCTTTGGTCCCGAACGCTCTGGTCTGATCAACGACGACATTGCCCTGGCGGATGCCGCCCTGGCGGTGCCGCTTAACCCGACCTTCGCCTCGCTGAATTTGGCTCAGGCGGTGCTGCTGGCCGGCTATGAATGGTACCAGGCCTGCGCGGAACGGCCGGCGCGCAGCCTCGAAACCAACGCCGCGGCGCCAGCCAGCAAGAGCGAACTGATCAATTTCTTCGAACGGCTCGAAGGCGCCCTCGACGAGACCGGCTTCCTCTTGCCGGTCGAAAAACGGCCGCGCATGGTGCGCAATCTGCGCAATCTTTTTGGCCGCATCGAAGCGACGCAGGCCGAGGTCGATACCCTGCACGGCATCATTTCGGCCTTGCGTTTCGGGCGCGGACAGGCCCACGGCGGGGCGGGTAAGGTCGGGTCTGGTCGGGGCGGGTCTGGTCAGGGTGGGCCGGGCGCCGCGGCCAAGCTGCCGGCGGAACGCAAGCGGCGCTCCTGAGCCAGGGCCAGCAGTGAGTGAATCACCAACGCGGCGACGACGATGGCGCCGCCGGCCAGGGTCATCCGACCGGGTTCCTCGGCGACGACGAGCCAGACCCAGATCGGGCCGAGCACCGTTTCCAGCAGCAGCATGAGGCTGACTTCGGGCGCCGGTAGATAGCGTGGCCCCAGGATGATCAGAACGCCCGACAGCGGCATGAGCAGAAGGCCCATCAGAAGGGTGTAGAAGAACTGCGTCTCGGAGAGGCTGCCGGGGCTGGCGAGTGGGAATGCCACCGCGGCGGTCAGCAAGGCGGCCAGGGCCAGGGCAGGGATCATATTGATGTGGCGGGCATGGCGCAGAATGGTAAAGGACGCGCCAAGACTGAGGGCAGCCACCAGTGCCGCCAGGTCCCCGATCAGCGAGCCACTGCCCAGGCCGCCGCTCGACAGGCTATCCGACACCAGGAGGCCGATCCCCGCGAAGGTGCAGGCAATCGCGCCCCAAGTGCGAAATGCGACCCTTTCGCGCAGAAAAATACCGCTCAAGATGGCGGCAAAGAAGGGGGCCGCCGCCAGGATGACCAGCGTGTTGGCGACTGTGGTGTGGGCGAGGGCCGTCACGAAGGAGACGTTGCTGGCGGCGAGGCAGAGCGACGCCGGCAGGCCCCAGAGGCCGATGGCGCGAAAGGCGCCCAGGGCGCCCCATCCCTTGAAACAAAACAGGATAATCGCGATGCCCGCGAACTGCAGCAGACCGCGCCAGAACATGAGAGTCCAGGCATCGGTGCCGATCAGGCGCACCAACAGCGAGTCCGGACTGAGGATGATCACCCCCAGGCCGGTGATAAGGAGGCCCTTCAGGTGGTCCGGCAGGTTCGACAGGGCGCGGAATCCTTCATAAATCGGCCGCCGGCGGCGAGCTCCACAAGAGTTTGACATTTGTCGCGTCGGGGGTATAGTCGCGCCGCACTTTCCGGGAAAGAGGGAAGGGACAAATCCCTGACCCCGCCCGCTTCGTTGACATCGCAATCGCGGCCGCAAAGCGGCTATTGAACGGCGTCGGCGAAGGCAGGGACTACCGGGACAACAAGGCCGCAATTCGGCCACCAAAAGCACAAGGAGACGCTTTCCATGTCGAAGCGTTTGCAGTCGAAGTACAAGATCAACCGCCGTCTCGGCCTCAATCTCTGGGGTCGCCCCAAAAGCCCCGTCAACAAGCGCGAATACGGCCCCGGCCAACACGGTCAGCGCCGCCGCAAGCCGTCCGACTTCGGTGTGCAACTCGCCGCCAAGCAAAAGCTCAAGGGCTATTACGGCAACATCGGCGAGAAGCAATTCCGCCGCTATTACGCGGAAGCCTCGCGGCGGCGCGGTGATACCGGCGAAAATCTCGTCGGCCTGCTCGAACAACGCCTCGACGCCGTCGTTTATCGCGCCAAATTCGTGCCCACCGTTTTCGCCGCGCGCCAGTTCGTCAATCACGGACACATCACCGTCAATGGCAAGCGCGTCAACATTCCGTCCTATAACGTCGCCGAGGGCGATGAGGTGCAGGTCAAGGCCAAGAGCCGGGAGTTGCCGTTGGTGCTGGAGGGCGTGGAATCGGTCGAGCGAGACCTTCCAGACTATATCGAGGTCGACTACAAGAATATGAAGGCGACCTTCGTGCGCGCTCCGAAGCTGGCCGACGTGCCCTATCCGGTGTCGATGGAACCGAACCTGGTCATCGAGTTCTATTCGCGCTAACTAACATAGCCAAATTTTCTGCTGCTGCTGATGAGCAGGAGCGTTTGGCGACAGAAGTGCTGCTTGGCGGAAACGCTGGTCGGCATTTTTGTTGGGAGAAGGTGCGATGACGCGGTTGATGAATGGTTTAGGGGTGCTGGCGTTGGTTTTGGCTGCTACGCAAGCGACCTTTTGATCAAAATCCCAAGATTACATAGGCAGGTCTACACACGGCAAACACAGCTGAATGTAGGACAGCGATGGAAACCGGACAGCGGGAATTTACGCTTCGTGGCGGGCGCATATTTGCACACACGCGGGCTGGCGACAGGCACGGCATATGGCATTGTAGGCTGCGCCTTGCCGGCGGACAAAATTTTCACGGTGAAACAGTCATAATCTCTCTGTCGAGCCATTAGGCGCTATGCACGCTGCAAAGTTGCAGTCGCCACGCGACAGCCCATGCGAAAACCTTGTCTGCAACTCACGACGGCCACAACCTCAGTCATCCCATGCCGATCGGACGATTGAGCGCAGAGCCATTTGGTCCCTGATGGTGTAATGGCCATCTTCGTGCGCCAGCCAGCCAGCCGTTTCCCAGGACCTTAGTTCCTTGTTCACGGCTTCGCGCGACGCGCCCATCATTTGGGCCAGTTTTTCCTGGGTCAGCATTAGATCGATGGTCGTGCCATTCAAACTTTCCCTGCCGTAGCCGATCGCAAGTCGAAGAAAGCACTTGGCCAAGCGGGCCGACAGTTCCAAAAAATGGGCGTCTTCAATCGCCTCGCTGGTCCAGCGTAGCCTTTCGCAAAGCAATTCGATCAGCCGCTTGGCGATGACCGGTTCCGCATCGAGAAGTGGATAGAAATCGCGCCGATAGATTTGCAGCACCTCGCTGTCTTCGATGGCATAGGCATCGGCGGTGCGAGTCTGACCGTCGAGAAAAGCGATCTCGCCAAAGAAATCCCCGGGTTCCATAAGGTTGAGGATATTAGTCTTACCCTTGGGGCCTTGCGTGGTGATAGCAATCTTGCCCTGGAGAACACCGTATAGAGCATCCCCCTCATCACCTTTGCGAAACAGAAAATCATTCTTGACAATGGGTCTGAGAAGAGCGGATCCGGCAATCCTGTCGACGATGCGGGTGTCGAGATCGGCAAATAAATAGTGGTCTGCGATCAGTCGCGATTTTCTACTCAAGCGAGGCGGTAGGGGTAAATCTGGCGGAGTAGAAATCATTTCGAGTGAGCGATCCACAAGGTCGCGTGAACAGCGCGTTTCGGCCGGAAAGTGTTGGAACCACGTTGGCATAGGGATTCCGGAGAATCCAGCCGCGGCCCCGACGGTAAGACGCAAGTTCTCATTTTGACGTCAAAGTGGTTACGAATCCCCAATCGGGGCCCAGCGGATCCAACAACAGCATTTCGATACGATCACCGATCGCCGTGTAGCTCATTCTTTTGCTGGAACCGATGTTGCCGATCAAAAGCGCTCCCTTCGTCACACCAATGCCCACCCGATCTTTTAGTGGTGTTCCAAAATACGGTTCCCTATATGAGCCGTATTCCGGGGGCGGCGGTTTTCCTGCCAGTTAATCCACTTCCCCGCTGTCGGCGCCGCCGCCGGCATAACGCGGTAATCCGTCGCCCATGCGCAGCCAAGCCAATTGCTCGGCGGCAAAGACATGGAACTGCGGCTCGAAAGCGGTCGGGTCCTCGAAGGTGCTGAGATAGAGGTCGATGTCTTCGGGGCGCCGTTCCGTGCGATAGAAAAGCGGCGTGCCGCAGCGGCCGCAGAAACCGCGTGCGACGCCGGGCGACGAGTTGAAAACTCGCGGCGCCTCGCCACTCCAATTGACAGCTGCGTCCTTGTAGCCGGCGAAGGTGGTGACCGGCGAGGCCGTGGCGCGGCGGCAGCTTTCACAATGGCAATGCGCCACCCAGTCCGGTGCGCCTTGTGCCGCAAAACGCGTGGCGCGGCAGAGGCAGTGTCCGCCATGCCTGTCGGTTTGCTCGGTCAAAGTCTTGCGGCCTCCTGTGCCGTGCTGGCCTTCCGATCGCGGCTTGAGTCTTTAGCGCGAAGTGCGGCTTTAGTGCGCCATAAGAACCGGGATCTCGGCTTCGTTGAGAATATGCTGGGTGACCCCGCCGAAGATCATCTGCCGCAGTCGGCTGTGGGTGTAGGCACCCTTGATCAGCAGGTCACCGCCCAGCTTTGCGGTTTCGGCAAGCAGGGTTTCGCCGGCGCTGGCACTGCCCGGTTGGACCGTCGAGGCCTGTGCCGAAATACCGTTGCGGCGCAGATGACCCTCGACCTCCGCGACGCCCGGCCCGGGCACCATGCCGCCCTCGACCGCCAGCACATGGACCTTTTTGGCCCGCGCCAGGAACGGCATTGACATGACGATGGCACGGGCGCTTTCCGTGCTGCCGTTCCAGGCAATGACGATGGTATCACCGATGCCGCCCGGGGCTTTGGGCGGCGCAATGAGAAGTGGCCGGCCGGATTCGAAAAGCGCGTCTTCCATGGTACTGGCCGAAGGGGTGAGGGCACCACGCAGCGGCCGTCCAACAACCGTGAGGTCGAAAACCCGGCCATAGCTGCCAAGGTTGGCGTCCAGCTTGTTGGCGTCTATCCACGCCACGGCCGGGTCGTCCGACGGCTCGGCGGCGCTTGCCCAAGGCAGGGTCTTGCTTTGTCGAAATTTGTCAAAGGCCTGCCGGGCCTGTTGGGCGCGTTCGCTGTTCTCGCGTTCCAGATCCTCAACCGGAAAGGCCATGCCGCCAGCAAACCCGTCGCCGGAAAGCACCGTCGGAATCGGTGCTGGCAGATAGATCCCGGTCAGGCAACTGCCGAACAGCTGGGTGACCAGATACGAGGTTTCCAGAACCGAAGGCAGGCTTTCGCTCTCCTCGATCGGAACGAGTATGGTCTTCATGCTCATAGCTGCATCTCTCCTCCAACAGGATTCCTGCGCCCACGCGTCGTCCCGTCACCCGCCAGCTTAGCAGCCAGCATCACGGGACCACGGCTTTTTATGCCCGCGACTCGATTATACCCTGACGCCCGGCCCGATGCGAAGACCCAGTCGCAGCCGGCGAGAATCCTGCGGTCGGTGAAGGTGTGGGGGATTGTTCGAAGCGGAGCTACCGCCGTGGTGGCTTTTATGCCGGCAGGAATCCCAGGGCACGCCGCGCCAATTCTCGCGATATCCCCTGCGGCGCCAGCCAAACCAGAACGAGGTAGAGGGAACTCGCGATGGCCTTGAGGCGCGGGGCATCCGACCGCAGCGGTGCGAGTACAAGTTCGCTGAAAGACGGCCGGGTATTCGTTTGATCGAGCAGCCAGAGGCTATAGCGCTTCAGCATCAGACGCCAGTCGCGGCGGCGCCAGCTATCGATGTCGACCTCGAGATCAAGTTTGCGGGCCCAATCAGCCAGATATACCATGCGCGATTCCATGTCGCCCTGCTTGCGCTCCAGGTCCTTGGCAGTGAATCTTAGGGCTATGGGGCCGAGGTTGCCGCCGTGGACCCGATAGGATCCGATGATACGGTCGACGACTTCCACCCTGCCGAAAAGTGGATCGAGAATGGTCAGGTAGCCGTCCGCACCGATTGAGCGTCTGTCTTCGGGAATCGGCATGATACGGTCGAGAAACCAGCGCGCCCAGGCGTTGCCCGAAGTGAAGCAGTGGGTATAGCTGGCCGGTCCAAGTTCAAGGGTCGCCTGGCGATAGTCGCCGGCCGGAGAAAGTTGGCGCGGAATTCGCTGATCGACCTTGTTACCGTCGCCGTCGATGACCTGCAGATAGCCGCCGCACTTGCTGACCTTGGCGTCCTGCATCTTTTCGACCAAGGCCTCGACCGCCCCTTCGTAGAGGCAGTCGTCGGAGTCGAGAAACATGATGACGTCGCCGTTGCAGTGGCCGTAGGCATAATTGAAGGCCGAGCTCTGGCCGCCATTCTCCTTTAGCAGTGGCGTGACCCGGTCGCCGTAGGACGCAATGATCTCACGCGAATTGTCCGTGGATCCGTCGTCTACAACCAGGACCTCGATAGGCGAGTAGGTCTGCGCCAGCGCGCTATCGATCGCTTCAGTCAAGTAACGATCGTAGTTGTAGTTGTTGACGACGATACTAACCAGCATAGTTTTGTGATCTTTCCGGACGAAAAGCGACCCTGCTAACACTCAGTAGAAATAGTGGCGCCGCGGGTACAAGTCTGTTTGGGGCTACTCGGACGAATTCATATAGCGGTGTTATAGCCTAAATGCCAATGTTGATTACCTATCGCGATTTTCTTGTGGCATATCGAGGTTAAGCGGTTGTCAACGCCGGTAATGACGCCGCAGGTATCCCAGGATCTGCATCCAGATCCCTCGCTTGCCGCGGGTGCTTGAATGAGCGAACACTCAATCAGCTACCTATTGTTATTTGCCTAATGAATTCTTGTATTTAGACCGCGCGGTGTGCCCGTCGCGACCAGGTTCGGACGCTGGCGAATGCGAAATCCGTCGAGTTCGCTTGGTCCGCCGCCGGCGGGATCGAGGCGGAAGGCCTTGTAACGCAGGTCGCCGCTGGATTCGCGAGTAATCAACGCATAGTGGTGCGCGGTGTCGTTGCGTACCGCCATGAAGTCTTGTTGCGGAGTCGTGAAGCGGGAGAAGTCGTAAGCCCGCTCCGACATCTTGCCGCTGGGACTGACCTTGGCGTAGATCACGCCGGAACCGGCCTCGTAGTCGGTCAGGGAACGTGAGGCCACCGTTGGGCGCGCCGGAACGTCGGTCAACGGGAAGGTTCGCTCGTAGCTCTGGTCGTGACAGTTGATCGCCAGGTCGACACCGTGGGTTTCGTATATCGGCGCCACCAGCGCGCGGAACTCCGGCACGGCGGGGTGGCTCTGGCCATGGCCATAGACGGGTTCGTGGTGGAAGACGATCAGCCATTTGGCGCCAGCGGCACGGGCTGCCGCCAGATCCCGTTCGAGCCAGTCGAGAAGCACCTTAGAAGGCAGACCATAGCCGATGGCGTAAAGTGCCGTGAAATGGATATCGCCGACGTCGAAGGCATAGCTCCGACCACCGTCGACCCCGCTGGGTTGCGCGAAACGCCCCACCCACTGGGCAAAGGTTTCGCGCAGAAGGATCTCGTGGTTGCCGTACTGCGCCATGAAGGGAAAGCGCGCCAGCAGAGGCTGCATCTGCATGAACCAGGCATCGATGGCGTCGTTCGATGACGCGAAGCGGCCGTCACGGTTGGCATAGGCGTAGTCGCCGCCGCCAAGTATAAAAGTCGGAGCGATCTCGCGAATGGCGTCGATGACGCCGAGGATGCCGTTGGCGTTGCCATCCGGCCGTCCGGCAATCCCGGTATCGCAAAGAAAGGCGAAGCTGAATTCCGCATCGGACGAGACCGGCGCCGTTCGGGTTTGAAAAACCGGGCTCCAGCCGCGCTTGGCGCCGAGGTCGGCGGAAACACGGTATTCGTAAGCGGTGTCGGGCCGTAGACTGGCGAGAGTAACCCTATGCATCCAGCCGTTGCCGGGCAGCAGCCGATCGCGGGGCGCGGCAATCGCTATCCCGCTGGCCTGTTGCCAGGTCTGGCTGCCGATTTCTCGGAATTCGGCGCTGTTGGGGTTGTCTTTGCCGCGGGTCTGCCAGGTGATGCTTAGCGTGCGGGCCGGGTCGTCCTGCCAGGAAAGGCGGATCTGAGTCGGGATGTCGAGACGATCCAAACGCGTGCAGAGAATGTCGCCGAGACAGAAGATGCCAGTGCCACCGCCAATCAGGAGGCCGAGCCCCAGCAGTCCGCTAAGGGTGCCGCCCAACAGAAAACTGACGAGAAAGCGCACAGTGGCCCACCTCGCTGATCTGTAGAAATTTGATTCTACAACCGGTCTAGTATAATTGGGAAATCTTATCGTCCACTTAAAAAAACCGGAGGAAAGCGCGATTTTCTCATGCGCTCCGGGATGGCCGAACTCGGCGGCTTATGTTTGAATTGCGGCTCGGGGCCAGTGTCGTGACTCTTGAATTCATGACGCTGAACGGTTGACTCGAATTCACATTGGGTTTGGCGAGGAAAATCAAGGCGTGCGGCAAGGTCTGTGGAAATGCACGGCACTTCAGGCATTGGCGTGTCGACGCCGTGGTGTGCGCCCTTGAGCACGGTCTTTCCGATCAACCTCGACGCTTACTACGACGCCATTTCGCCGGCCGGCGGCGGCGATGAGGCTGCGTTTGTGGACGGACTTGTGGCCGACCGGGCGCCGCCGCGCGATCTCGATCTGGTTTGCGCCTTCCTCGCGGCTCATCCGCCACGCGGTCGCGTCTTCATTTACGGCGCCGGCACGCAGGGGCGGGCCATGGCAAAGGTTCTGACTGGCCTTCCGGGCGTTGAATTGGCTGGCTTCGTCGACGCCCGGGCAGAGAACATCGAGCAATTCGGCGGGCTGCCGGTGATAGCGCCGGAAGCGCTGGCGGGGCAGTGCTTCGATCAGGTTCTGTTGGCCCATTTCAGCAAGGAGAAGCGCATGGCAGAGCGCCTGGTCGCCGCCGGCATCGATGCTTCGCGACTGCGCCCGGTCTTTTCCGAGCCAGGCTATGGCGCCTGGGCCTTGCCGCGTATCCGCGCCGACTTTCGCGCCGGGTTGCCGCCGGCCTGCGACGCCTGCATCGTCTCGACCGCCGGCCTCGGCCATGCCATCCTGCCGGCCGCCGACCTGCGCCAGGTCCTGCCGGCCGCCACGGTGAACCTCTTTTACGGCCGCGCTCAATCCTTTCTTGCCAGCTTCGACGACGACAGCTTTCCCGTCGTCGATTGTTTGCAGTCACTGGCCTTGCTCGAAGAGGCCGTGCGGTTGCTGGCGCCAAGGCTGATCTATCTGCGCAGTTCCGCCCATACCGAGGGCCAATATCTGACGGCTTTTTTCCAGGCGCGGTTTCCCGGCATTGTGCTGGTCAACGAAATCTATGACTGGAGCGTGCTGTTCGAAGATGGTGGCCTGTGCCATCGCTACGACCTGTCGCGCGATGACCTGGCGCGTGCCCGCTTCGGCGAGGCCGTCGCCAGCCGCCATGCCCGATTTGTCTTGTCCAAGAACGGCGGTGCGGCATGGGAAAATCTGGTCGAGAGTTTTGGCGCGGCACATTGCGGCTATTTCCCGCAACTTCTGCCGTCGACGGCCTATTCGCCGGCTTGCGCGGTCGAGGACAGGGATGACAATGATCACTCGACGGGCCGCGTACGTATCATTTTCGCCGGCAGCCTGCCGCCGTCAGAGCGCGTCGGCGGTCGCGCCCAGCATCCCGACATGCACTATCTCGATCACTTCGAGATCCTCGCGGCGAGCGGCCTGGTCACCATCGACATCTACAACGCCATGCATGTCGATGCTGCGTCCGATGCCGTCTATGCCGACTATCTGGGTGCCTTCGGCGGCGCGGATTCGGCGATCCGCTATCACCGCGCGATACCCTTGCCGGAGCTTTTGATGCGCATGTCAGATTATGATTTCGGCTGGCATTCCAGTCATTTGCCGGACGATCCTCAAGAACAGATAGACCGCGTGGTTGTGGCCAACAAGATGACCGGCTACATCAGCGGCGGATTACCGGTCATCCTTGACGACTGTTACGACTATATGGGCGAATTATTGACCCGCTTCGAGGCCGGGATCATCATCCGCCCGGCGGACATGGCGGCGCTGCCGGACCGGCTCGCGGCGCTCGACCGGCGTCGCTTGAAGGCCGGCGCCCGTGCCTTGTACGCCCATATGGCGGCGGCCAACACGACCGCCCTGGGGACGCTGGAGAGTGTCGTCCAGCGCGCGGTGCTAGATCCGCTCGTACATGAGCCAACCCCTTATGATCAGAAAGAGACGCGATGAGCGACGTCAAGGTTCCCTTCATCGATTTGAAGCAGCGCTACGAGGAGGAAAAGGACGAGCTTGAGGCCTGCGTCAAACGCATTCTTTCCAGCGGCCACTTCGTCCTGACCCCGGAAGTCACGCGCTTCGAGGAGGCGGTGGCCGGCTACACAGGGGCGCGGCATTGCATCGGTCTCAATTCCGGCACCGATGCCTTGATGATGGGCCTCATGGCGCTTGGCATCGGTCGTGGCGACGAGGTCATCACATCGCCGATCTCCTTCGTTGCTTCGACCGGCGCCATCGCCCACGTCGGTGCGACGCCCGTTTACGCCGACGTGGGTGACGATCAGAACATCGACCCGGCCGAAATCGAAAAACGCATCACGCCGCACTGCAAGGCGATCATGCCGGTGCATTGGGGCGGCCGCATGTCGGACATGGCCGCCATCCTCGTCATCGCCGCGCGCCACGGTCTTGCCGTGCTCGAAGACTCGGCGCAGTCCATGGGGGCCTGGATGAACGGCCGGCACGGCGGCACCTTCGGCTTCGCCGGCGCTTTTTCGGCGCATCCCTTGAAGAACTTCAACGCCCTCGGCGACGGCGGATTTCTGCTTACCGACGACGACGAGGCGGCGAAGAAGGTTCGTCTCTATCGCAATCACGGGCTCGAGGACCGCGACACCTGCGTGCTCTATGGCGTCAATTCGCGCCTCGATTCGCTGCACGCCGAGGTGCTGTTGTTCCGCCTGACGCGCCTGGAGTCGATCGTGTCGCGGCGACGCCACAACGCCGATCTCTATCGCCGACTGATCCGCGCGCCGCAGGTCTTCATTCCCGATGACCCGGCCGATCCGGGCGGCCGGGCAAATTCCTACGTCATGATGATCGTGCAGTGCGAAAATCGCGACGGCTTGCGCGACTTCCTGCGCCAGAACGGCATCGAAGCGCTGGTCTACTACGGCACGGCCCTGCACCTGCATCCGGCGGCGCAGCGCTACGGCTACAAACGCGGCGACTTCCCCAAGGCCGAGGCGCAGGCCGACAAGGTCCTGGCCTTGCCGCACCACCAACACCTTACCGAAGAGCAGATCTCCTATGTCGCCGACTGCGTCAACCGCTTCTACGCGGCGTGATCGCTGGAACTATCGATCTAGAACATCTCGCCGAATTCTTTGAGCCGGGTCTCGGCGGTTGGCACCGAGCTATCGATTGAATGTGCCCGTGTCAGGTCGGCCCGGGCTTTCGCCGTCTCGCCGAGCTGCCAATAGACCAGGGCGCGACTGTCGAGGACCGCCGGTTGGTCGGGTAGCCGCCGCGCCGCTTCCTCGCAGTCGGGCAGGGCATTTTGCGCCTGCTGCAGCAGGGCATAGGCCCAACAGCGATTGTTATAGGCCCAGGCGTTAGTGGGATCGAGATCGAGAACGACGCTGTAGTCCTTGATGGCCTGCCGGTGATTGCCGACCGCCGAATAGGCGTTGGCGAGCAGGTAGTAAACCGCTGGGATATCGCGTTCCGCCAGATCCTCGCTGTCGAGACAGTTCAGATAGCTGTCGATGGCCTCTTCATAACTGCCGGCCTGAATGGCCTGATCCCCCGCCAGGCAGGCTTCGGGCACGCTTGGCGCTTCCTTGCCAAAGGAAATGAGGAACGCCGTAATGGTGGCGAATATGACAGCGTAGATGACAAGGGTGAGCAACTTGGCGGGCATCGACTGGTCAGGGCTCCGGTGTTCGGCGACGGCCGTTCCAAGTCTGAG
>JAJFGM010000839.1 GCA_021776145.1 Kiloniellaceae bacterium
CTCGCCGAGGGTGACACCGGCGAGGATGACGGCGGCACCGCCGATCCACACCCGCCGGCCGATCGTGACCGGCCTGGCGATCTCCAGGCCGGATGCGCGCTTGATGGCATCCTTGTGATGTTCGGCACAGTAGATCTGCACGCCCGGCCCCAGCATGGTTTCGTCGCCGATGCAGACCGGCGCCGTGTCGAGGATGCAGCAGCCGGCATTGAGGTAGACCCGGCCCTCGAGGAAAATGTTGAAGCCGTAGGCGCAGTGAAAGGGTGCCTCGATGCGGGCCGCGTCCGTGACGCCGCCGAGCAGCGCCCGCAGCGCCGGGCCGATGGGGTCGCGCTGGTTCGGCGGCAGCGTGTTGTGCGCGTGCAGCGCCACGCGGGCGCGTTTCTGTAAACGTTCCAATTCAGGATCGACGCAGCGGTACCATTCTCCCGCCACCATCTTTTCGCGTTCGCTTGTCGCCATGGGCGCGATCCTTCCGAGCCAGAACAGTATATAAGCAGATTCCACAGCCAAACGCGCCGTCGAGATGATAGGCTGCGACAGTTGCGCGCAAGCACCGGACGAAAGCCCGGCATGCGATGTAGAGTCCAATTTTCCAAATTATCCGAACCGTTTCGGCTGAAGCGGTTTCGGCTGATTAGGACAGTAGATCAGGAAAGGTATGCGGCCATGGAGCTGCCAAAAAACGACTTCAAACATGCGCTGGCCGCTGGCCAGTTGCAGATCGGCCTCTGGACCCAGCTGGTCAACAACATCTCCGCCGAGATCCTCGCCTATTCCGGCTTCGACTGGCTGGTCGTCGACGGCGAGCACGCGCCCAACGACACACGCTCGGTGATCATGCAGTTGCAGGCCATGGCGCCGGGCACGGCGATGCCGGTCGTCAGGGTGGCGTGGAACGACATGGTGCTGTTCAAGCAGTACCTCGACATCGGCGCCCAGACCCTGCTGGTGCCCTTCATCGAGAGCGCCGACGACGCCCGCCGCGCGGTCGCCTACACGCGCTATCCGCCAGGCGGCGTGCGCGGCGTCGCCGGCACCCACCGCGCCAACCGCTACGGCCGCGTCGCCGGCTATCACAAGTCGGCGAGCGACGAGATCTGCCTGTTGCTGCAGGTGGAAAGCCGGCCGGGCCTGGAGAACCTTGCGGAGATCGCCGCCGTCGACGGTGTCGACGGCATTTTCTTCGGCCCCTCGGACCTCGCCGCCAGCATGGGTCATCTGGCCGACACCGCCCACCCCGAAGTACAAGCCGTGTTCCCAGAGGCGCTGGAGGTCTGCCGACAGGCGGGCAAGGCCGCCGGCATCCTGGCGCCGATCGAGGCCGACGCGCGCAAGTTCATCGACATGGGCTTCACCTTCGTCGCCGTCGGCAACGACATCGCGATCCTAGCGAAAGGCAGCGAAGCCCTGGCCCAGGCATTCAAGCGCGGCCGCTAGCGGCGCGCCCTATCACGGTGTAACGCTCATGGGGAAATTATGACCGACTCTGAAAGCTCCTTAAGGTCACTCGTGCCGCCCGGCGCCTGTGACTGCCATATGCACTTCTACGGGCCGCCGGAAATCTATCCGGTGGCGCCGACCAGCCCCTTTCCGGCGCCTGACGCGCCGGTTGCCGCCTATCGCCGGATCATGCAGCAGCTCGGCACCGAGCGGGTCGTCGTCGTTCAGCCCTCGGCCTATGGCAAGGACAATAGCTGCACCCTCGATGCCCTGGCCGAACTTGGCGACATCGCGCGCGGCGTCGCTGTTGTCGACCAGACGGTCAGCGATGACGAACTGCGACGCCTGACCGAGGCCGGCATTCGCGGCATCCGCTTTCACATGTTGCCCGGCGGCGTGCTGCCCTGGGACATCCTCGAAGAGATGGCGGCACGGGTCCAGGCCTTCAGCTGGCACGTGCAGCTGCAGTTGGACGGCCGCGATCTGCCCGACCGCGAAGACCTGCTGAAACGCCTGCCCGGCACGCTGGTCATCGATCATGTCGGCAAGTTCCTCGAGCCGGTGACGACCGACCATCCGGCCTTCCGCACGCTGCTCGGCCTCGTCGACAGCGGGCGCGTCTGGGTCAAGCTGTCGGCACCCTACGAAACCTCGAAGGTCGGTGCCCCGAGCTACGCCGATGTCGGCGTCCTGGCCAAGGCCCTCATCGCCGCCGCCCCGGAACGCATGGTTTGGGCGAGCAACTGGCCCCATCCCTCGGCGCAGGCCAATCCGCCCGACGAAGAGATATTGATGCAAGCGCTGCTCGATTGGATGGGGGACGCGGCGAGGCGTCAGAAGATCCTCGTCGACAATCCGGCCGCACTTTACGGATTCAACCAATAAAAAGGAACGAACAGCCATGCAGACAGTCTTGATGACCGGCGCCGCCGGCGGTGTCGGCGGTTTCCTGCGGCGGGAACTCCAGGATCGCTACGACCTGCGCCTTTCCGACAGAGCGCCGATCACCGGGCTCGCCAAGCGCGAGAGCTTCGTCGCGGCCGATTTGACCGATCTCGATGCCGTGGTCAAAGCGGCCGACGGGGCCGAGGGCATCATCCATCTCGGCGGCCATTCCGTCGAAGGCTCCTGGGAGCAGATCCTCGAAGCCAACATCATCGGCTGCCGCAACCTTTACGAGGCGGCGCGGCTGTGCGGCGTCAAGCGCGTCATCTTCGCCAGCAGCAACCACGCCGTCGGCTTTTATCGCCGCGACCAGACCATCGGCGTCGATGTCAGAGTGCGTCCGGACAGTCGCTACGGCGTCAGCAAGGCCTTCGGCGAGGCCATGGGCTCGCTCTATGCCGACAAGTACGGCATCGGCAGC
Source organism: Kiloniellaceae bacterium (assembly GCA_021776145.1). Lineage (GTDB taxonomy): Bacteria > Pseudomonadota > Alphaproteobacteria > Kiloniellales > Kiloniellaceae > JAJFGM01. The sequence goes on from JAJFGM010000839.1 coordinate 2,810, forward strand.
TTGGCCATCCGCATCGGCAACGTCGGCGAAAAACCCATCGACGTGCGCCGCCTGGCCATCTGGGTCAGTCCGCGCGACCTGGCGCAGCTTGTCGGCATCGGCCTGGAACATCCGGAAGTGAAGTTCGAGATCGTCTACGGCATGTCGGACAACGCCCGTGGCTGGTGGGACAACTCGAACGCCGAACGCTTGGGTTACAGACCGCAGGACCGCTCCGAGGACTATGCCGAGGAGATCCTGCGCAGCCACTCCGCCGACACCGGCGATGCCCTGGCGGACACACACCAGGGCGGCAACTTCGTCTCCATCGAGGACGGCGGCGCCCCGCCCCTCGGCGGCGTGTAACCGGCAATGGCGCGGATCTTCCTGACCCACACTCCCGAAGCGCTGCGCAACTACTACGGCGAACGTGCCGTCGCCGGCCTGTCGGAACTCGGCCTGCTGCGCTTTCACGAAGGCGCTGAGCCGCTGCATGGCGAAGCGCTGATCAATGCCTCGGCCGGCTGCGAGATCATCGTCTCGGACCGTCAGACGCCGGGAGAAGCCGGCCTGTTCGACGCTTCGCCCGATCTCGTCGCCTTTTGCCGTTGCGCCGTCGACATCCGCACCGTCGATGTCGAAGCGGCGTCCCGCAACGGCGTCCTGGTGAGCAACGCCAGCCCCGGTTTCGTCGACGCCGTGGTGGAACTGGCCCTCGGCTTCATGATCGGCCTGGCGCGCGGGGTCGCGCCCTACGACGCGGCCTACAAGCAGGCGCGGGCGCCGGAGATCGTCATGGGACGGCAGCTTGCCGGCGCCTGCCTCGGCGTGATCGGCTACGGCGCGATCGGGCGCCGCATGGCCGAGGTCGGCCAACTGCTTGGCATGTCCGTCCTGGTCAGCGACCCCTACAGTCAAGTCGAGGGGGCCGGGATCGAACAGGTCGCCCTCGAAGACCTGCTGCGGCAATCGGACTTCGTCGTCTGCCTGGCCGTCGCCAATGCCGAAACCGAAAACCTCATCGCCGCCACCGCCTTCGCGCAGATGCGCAAGGACGCCTTTTTTGTCAACCTCTCGCGCGGCAACCTTGTCGACGAAACCGCGCTGGAAGCCGCCTTGCGTCGGGGAGAGATCGCCGGCGCCGCGATGGATGTGGGACGCGCGCCGGACCAGATGCCCTCGCCGCATCTGGCCAAGCTGCCGAACGTGCTGGCGACACCGCACATCGGCGGCCTGACCCCGACGGCGATCGCGACTCAAGCCTTGGAGACCGTCGAACAGGTGCGCCGCATCGTCACCGGACACCTACCGCACAACGCCGTCAATGCCGCGTCGGCCAGCCGCTTGGCGCGGCTCGCCGCCGATTAAGGGGGGCGCTTCACAAAGACGCGCCGCCTTCAGCGCTTCAACCACCAGAGTTCGCCGCTTTGCACTGACTTAGGCATGCCCCTGCCCGGCGGCCTTGAATGTCAATCTTTTGCCCCTTACATCTGCGTAACTGTAAAGGTTGCCCCTTGTATTTGCGTAACTGTAAAGAAACGCAAATTTGCAATTTGATCAGATGCAAGCCACGGCCGCGCAGGTCTGTGAGCTGATAAAGATTCTGTCCAACAAGAACCGTCCGATTGTTCTCCGTCGGTTGGTTGAGGGAGAACAATCCGTCGGCGCCCTGGCACAGTGGATCGAGATCCGCGAACAGGCGATGTCGCAACAATTGGCCCTGCTGCGCAAGGACGGCCTGGTCGGGACCCGCCGCGACGGCCAGACCATTTACTGCGCCCTGGCCCGGTCCGACATCCGGCCGCTGGTGGAATTTCTCTACGCAACCTACTGCGATCGCGGCGCCACTCGATAACAAGGAGACTCAGCACATGAAACGAACATCCCTGGAAGAGGTCGATGCTAAGACACTCAAGACCTGGCTTGACGAGGACAAGGCCGTTCTCATCGATATCCGCGAGGCCGACGAGTTTGCCCGCCAGCACATCCCCGGATCGCGGCTGGTACCGCTGTCGGGTTTCGATCCCAAAGATTGCGCCGACGCATTGGGAAAGATCGGCGTGTTCCATTGCGACAGCGGCAACCGAACCCGGCTCGCGGCGCCGCAGATCCTCGGCACCGGGTTCGAGCAGGTCTATTGCCTCAAGGGCGGGTTGCAGTCCTGGAAGAAGGCGGGGCTGCCGGTGAGCATCAACCGCAAGGCGCCAATCAGCATCATGCGACAGGTGCAGATCGTCGCCGGCGGCCTGGTAACCCTAGGCATTCTTCTCGCCCTGCTGATTTCCCCCTGGTTCATGGGCCTCAGCGGCTTTGTCGGTCTCGGCCTGATGTATTCCGGCATCAGCGGCACCTGCGCCATGGCGCGGATCCTGGCGTTCATGCCCTGGAACCAAATAGCCGCGGCAGCACCGATCAACGCAACTTCGACACCCGCCAAAGCCTAGCGGGGCGTCGATCTAGTGGCTCTCGCCGGCTTGGCGGAGACATCCTCGCGGCGGCTGGCGCAATCGCTGCGGACCGTAACCTGCCGCCCGGCGCCAAGGTCTTCAAGGCCGGCATGCCCTGCGGCAACCACCTGATGCTGGTCAGCGGCCGGGTGCGTGTGCAACAGGTCTCGGCATCGGGTCGCGAGATCGATCTCTATCGCATCGGCGGCGAAGCACGGCTCAGACCGGCGGGTTGTTCATTTGTGGCTAAGCCCTGTTGATGTTCAGGTTACGGCCTCGGCGGGAGCGAGTTTTCGCCAGGGCAAAGAGCGCGTGGCGACCCATCCGAGCCTAATAGGGGGTGGGCCCCACAAGCCGCGCGCGACGCCGGCCCCGCGAAAATACGCCCCGCCGGCCCATCGATACCACTTGGGGGGTTCGGCCCAATTGGCCCGCAACCGCTTCGCTTCCAAATGCGACGCCTCGGGTCGAATATGCGCTGCATGTCCTTCCTGCTCCTTGCCGCGGGCCAAGTTAGCCAAGGGACGATCCGGGCCCGAGACCGCAACCTGAGCCTCAACAGAATCTGGTGGGAGGGATTTCGGGAAGCTTCAATCGCGCGGCAAATTAGCGCGGGATCAGCCCGGAATTCTTTAATGCCACAAAGCGATTAGAAGCGGCCGGCATTGGGCTGCCTTAAACCTTCAGGTAAGCCTTTAGGCATTGGAAAGATACGGATACAACTATATAGCGTTCGGTAACGCATATTAAACTCTTTATAGTTATCTTTTTGTTATGAAATCCCGTTGCCATGGATTATTTGCCGAAATGAATTCGTCTCCTATTCGCGTGCTAGTTGTCGATGACGATGAGGATGATTTCATCCTAATTCGTGACACCTTCCGCGAAATCCAAGATTGCCAGTATTTGCTGTCTTGGGTCGAAACGGCCGATGAAGTTGTTGGGAGGCTCGCTAGCGAAAAGTTCGATGTATGCCTGTGTGACTATCGTCTCGGTCCGGTTTCCGGACTCGATCTTATCAAGGACTTGCGTGAAAAAGGCAGTGACTGCCCTGTTATTCTTGTCACAGGCGACTCGCAAAGGGAGATCGATCTCGCCGCAACCGATGTCGGCGCAAACGATTACATGGAGAAAAGCGGCATTTCGTCCGATCGACTGGAGCGCGTCATCCGCTTTTCCATTGCCCAGGTCGAGCGACGAAGGCGTAAGCGGACAGAAGAAGTCGCCGAAGAGATCAGCAAACTGAAGAGTGCGTTCTTGGCCATGGTGACTCATGAACTGCGAACACCGCTCAACGCGGTCATCGGCTTCTCCCAGTTGATCAAGGATCAAACGTTGGGGCCCCTCGGCGATGCCACCTACGTTGAGTACGCGAACAATATCTACAATTCCGGACAAAATCTCTTGGGCCTGATCGACGATGTTCTCGACGTCTCGAAGATCGACTTCGGCGAAGCGCAGCTTCATGAGGAAAGCATTGATGTCCACGAAACTGTGCAGTCGATCGTCGCGATAGTGGCAGTTCGGGCCCAGGAAGCAGATGTCGCGCTTCTGTTGGAGGTTGCCGGAGACCTTCCACCCCTCTACGCGGATCCGCGCAAGTTCAAACAGGTCCTGATCAATCTCTTAAACAACGCGGTCAAGTTTACACTGCCAGGCGGCAAGGTGACGCTAAAGGTTTGGGCAGGTTCCGACAGCGGTTACGTGTTCCAGATCATCGACACCGGGATCGGCATTGCCTTCAGTGATATCCCAAAGGCTCTGGCCCCCTTTCAACAGGTCGATAGCGATCTCAATCGCCAATTCGAAGGAACCGGCCTCGGCTTGCCGCTGAGCAAATCCCTGGTCGAACTGCACGGCGGATATCTCGACCTGCAGAGCGAAGTCGGTGTCGGCACAACTGTCACCGTCCGTTTCCCCGCCGGGCGGGGCACCGGCTCGACGGTCGGGACTCAAGCAAACGAGCAGCCAGAACGTAAGTCCGCCTGACACCAGTCCAAATGGGTCAATTTCGATGCCTCCAGCCGCCCCGTCGTGTGCTAGCAAGAGCTGACGCGACAAACCTCTAAGATCACGGACAGGACCCAGCCTCTGCGAACTGCCATCAAGTCGTTGCAGGTCAATATGATCAAGAAACTGATAAGTTCGCCGCATCTGCCCTATGACAGCCGATGGCAGCTTTGGGTCCAACCTATGTGGACAGGCGTTGATCGGGTAAAGTGCTTCCGATCAGCGGGAGTCGGGGCGAAGGCAATGACGATGGCCCCGACGACCGCCTTCAATGGCGCTTCGTCGACATCCTTCAGAAAATAGACGCCAATTAGCGTGCCAACTGGAGTGACCAGTGCGACCCGCCGGTAAGTGCGCAACGCCCAGGTCCGCTGCCGACTGAAAGCGACCTGTCAGATGTTGCTGGCGACCAGCGAAACCGGCATCAGAGTCACCGCCGTCTGCAGATCGACGACCAGGGTTGTGATCGGGATGGCCAGGACCGGAAGCCTATTACCCGCCAGTCCCTTGGAAATACCGGCGATGAAAAGGCTTAGGGCGAGGACCGCGAACATCCAGGGCGAGATGCTTTCGATCAAGGGCATGAGCGGCGCCTTTCCCTTGGAGGTACTGTCCTAGCCACAACGGACAGCATGCGCCGCGGCGCGCTCAGGGGATGGCCTTCAAATCGCGAAACTTCTGGAACAAGCGCAGAAAGGCCTCCTCGGAATCGACGCAGTCGTGGAAACCGGCGCGGCGAATCTACAGGGTATCGCTCATCACATCCCAGTCGCAGCCGAAGACGTAGTCGGCGAAAGGCCAGGCCACCAAATCCGCGTAGGGGATGCCCTGGAGGCCGTGTTTTTCGACGATCCGCCGCCACAGCGACGCCTTGTCGGCCATGAATTCGGCCAGCGGCAGGGTCTGTACCGGCCCCGGCTGCAGGCCGAAGAATTCGGCGAAGCGCGGCCAGAGGTTCTGCCAGCGGAAAAAGTCGCCGTTGGTCAGATTGAACACCTCGTTTGCGGCCTTTGGCGCAGTGGCGCACCAGGTCATGGCCTTGGCCAGATGATCGGAATCGGTGACCTGATAGACGGCATCGAACGCGCCTGGCTTGCCGGGGAAGCGCAGCGGCAGACCGAGTTCCTTGCAGACAGTGGCATAGACGGCGATGACGGTGGCGATGTTCATCGGGCTGCCGAGCGCGAAGCCGCAGACCGTCTGCGGCCGCAGCGCCGACCAGGTCCAAACCTTGCCCTCCTGTTGGCCGCGCAGCCACATCTCCTGATCGTAATAGAAGTTGGGCAGCAGGTGCGGCGGATCGGATTCCTTGGCCGGCGTCTTGAAGGGGCCGAGGTGACTGCCGTAGATCTTGGTCCCCTCGACCAGATTGACGTGCCGCAAGTCCGTCGCCACGGCCTCGATCGGCTCGACTGAATTGACCAGCATGGCCAGGTTCGGGGCGTTGTGCTCGGTCCAGGTCGGCCGTCCCTGGAAGGCGGCGTAGAAAATATGCGTCGCCTGGGTCAGGCCCGACAGCTTAGCCTCGGCATCCACACGGTCGAGCAAGTCGACGGCGATGAACCGCGCCCGCGTTTCGAAGTCAGGCGCGCGGCGCGACAGCCCGACGAGCTCCCAGTCGGGGTCAGGCTCGAGGTGATGCAGCAGGTTGCGGCCGACCACCCCCAGCGCGCCGACGATCACCGCTGTTTTGTTCGCCATGGATTTTCCCCCTGCGTGCCGCTGCGGCGTTTCCTGGTGCGCGGCATCGGGTTAAGCTAACGCATGTTCCATAGGCTGGGAAACAACGTGCCATGATCGAGGACCCTCCCCTACTCACCATCCGCAGCGATTTTACGCGGCCATCGGCGGCGGCCGTCGCGGCCCTGGATGGCACGGCCAGCGGTCATCTGGTGGATGCCCTGGGCGGCCAGGGCGCTCTCGACTACCGGATCAAGCCGGTGACCCAACCGCCGCACGCGTTTTGCGGCATCGCCGTGACTTGCGACTGCGGTCCGGCCGACAACCTGGCGCTCTTCGCCGCGCTCGAAAGCTGCCGCCCGGGCGACGTGCTCGTCGCCGCGACCGACGCCTACAGGGGCACCGCGCTGATCGGCGACCTACTGCTCGGCATGGCGCGCAACTGCGGCGCCGTCGCCGTCGTCACCGACGGGCTGGCGCGCGACCTCGACGGCCTCGAGGCGGTCGGCATTCCCCTCTTCTGTCGCGGCGTCAGCCCCAACTCGCCGGCGCGCAACGGCCCAGGTACGGTCGGCCTGCCAATCAGCCTCGACGGCGTCAGGGTCGAAAGCGGCGACCTTGTCGTCGGCGACCGCGACGGCGTTGTCGTGGTACCGCAACTGCGCATCGACGCCGTCATCGAAAGCCTGGCACGCATCCGCGAAGCCGAAGCCGGCCTCGAGGCCAAGGTCCAGGCCGGCCTCAAGATCCCCGACTTCGTCGCCGGACTGCTCGCCTCGGACAGGGTGCGGCGGCTCGACTGATATTACGATCGCAAACCGCGGTCAGGAACCGGGGGTCAGCGGGTCTTCGCGAGCCCGCTGCGCCCCCAGAGGCCGGCCGGTTCCGCCGTCAGATGCGCTAGGCCGCTGCGCTCCAGCATGGCCGCCGACGCCGCCTCCGCCTCTTCCAGGACGCTGATTTCATCGAGACTGAGGACCTTGCGGCCGCGCATCAGGATGCGGCCATCGACGATGACGCTGTCCACGTCGGCGGCGTTGGCATAGTGCGCAATGCGGATCACCGGCATGTTGATCGGAACGAGGTGCGGCTTGAAGAGGTCGACCAGGATGACGTCGGCTTTCTTGCCGGCTTCGAGGGATCCAAGCTCTCGCGCAACGCCGAGCGCCTCCGCGGCGTCGATCGTCACCATCTCCAGGACCTTACCCGCCGGCAGCACGTCGGGGTCGCGAAAGTGGCGGCGGTGGTAGTGCATGCACTGCGCCATGTGGCGGAACATGTCGTAGCCGCGGTCCGGCGCCGCCGCGTCGGAGCCGAGGACAACCGTAACCCCCATGTCAAGCAGCTCCGGTACTGGACAGCGGCCGGTGATCGAGCGGATGGCGCTGGGATTGTGCACGATTCTCGCGCCGCTGGCCCGGCAGGCCTCCATGTCGGCCTCGGTCAGGTCCACCGAATGCGACATCAGCGCCCAGGGACCGAGATAGCCCAACTCGCGGGCGCAGAAATCGAGGGAGCCTTCGCGGTGGCCGTCCTGGGTCAGGAGTAAATCGTGCCGCGCCCGCAGGTCGAGAACCGCTTCGGCCATGCCCTTCAGCTCGCCGAGCTCGCCGCCGTCGAGCGCCGCGTCGCCGTGAAAGACCGGCGTCACGATGGCGACGCGCAGGCGCCCCTTCGCCGCGCCGTTCCAGTCCCTGACCAGCGTTTCGCACACCGCCAATTCCTCGCCGAAACTGACGTCGCGTTCGGCGGTACCGTCCTCGAGACGCGTGAATTGGTGCGGATACGGTGGCCGCCCCGGGCCAACCGCCAGCACGGCTCTGGTACCCAGCGCCTCGATCGTTCGGCAGTGGGCGGCGCCATAGGCCGGATGATCGCTGCGGTGGATGTCGTCGCCGCCGCCAAGAAGCGAGACACCGCACGTCACCCCCGCCTTGAGGCGTTCGATCCCGGCCAGCGCCGCCTCGGCGGCCCAGAAGCCCTCCGTCGAGGCATGGCTGTAGATCACGCGACAGGCTTCGCCCCAGGCGTCGCCGTCCCCGAGCCCGAGCGATTTCACCAGGCCGTGGCCAGCGTGGGCGTGACAGTCGATGAGGCCCGGAAGGCAGGCCATACGGGTCGCGTCGATAACTTCTTTGGGCGCGCGTCCGGCCGCAACCTCGGTGGTCGGGCCGACGGCTTCTATGCGGTCTCCCTGTATGGCAACGGCGCCATCCTCGATGACCTGGCGTTCGGGGTCCATCGTGATAAGGGTGGCGTGCTCGATCAGGATGTCGGTCATGGTATTCACCCCCGGGAATTTAGCGCCCCTACAACGCCTCACAGTGCGAGCTTAGCCGAGAACTGCCGTCCGGCAAGGGTCGCTCTGAGACCACGTCGCCGATTTCGACAAATCCGCAAGCAATGGGGTAAGGACGTCCACCTCAGAACAGGAAGTAAGCCGTAAGGGAGGCGTTCAAAATCGTGATGAGCGTTGCGAAGGTGCCGTAAAAGATCAGCTCCCGCCAATTGGGTGCCTTCTGTTCATTCTGTTGCATCGTTCTTGTCCGTCTCGTGAGGCCATCTTTCCGTGGTACTTGACTTACGGAGGCCAGCCTCCGATCGATGTGACGGACGTCACGCTTCACCAAAGCTTGATGACATGTGAGCTTGGAGCTCCGACTCCGCCGGAAGGTCGGGCGTGAATTCTCGCATGGCCGCGGCCCGCGAAGCCGTTATGATTGACGGCCCTGCCCACCCACATACCGCCAACGCCGCCGCGATGTGCGGCAACTGGCCAACGAGGGGAGAGCCCGTTACGTGACTTGGAAAACCGCCTATCGCTCGATCTATTACGATGGAGCGCCCGAGCCCGAGGATCCCGACCTTGCTCACGCCGAGACGGCCCTATTGGTGATCGACGTGCAGAACACCTACCTGGAGCGACTCGACCGCAACACACTAAGCCCCGAGGAACAGCGCCAGTACGATGCCTGGACGCCCTTCCACGATCGCATGCGCGACCAGTTGATCCCCCGTACCCGTGGCCTTCTCGAAGCCTTTCGGGCGAAGAACATCGAGTGCATTTTTGCCCGCATCGCGACCCATACCAACGACGGCCGCGAACGTTCCGTAAGCCAGAAAAAACCGGGCTGGAACAACCTGTTGCTGCCCAAGGACGAAGCTCCCTCGCAATTGGCCGACCCGCTGCAGCCGCAAGGCGATGAGATCTGCGTCACCAAAACGACCGACTCCGCGCTGACCGGTACCAATCTGCGGCTGATTCTGCATAACCTGGGCGTAAAGAACGTCATCTGCTGCGGCATCTTTACCGACCAATGCGTCTCGTCGACAGTGCGCAGCCTTGCCGACGAAAGCTTCAATGTGATGGTCGTTGAGGATTGCTGCGCGGCTGGCTCGATGGAGCTACACGACAAGGAGCTGGAGATCATCAACATGATCTACTGTCATGTCATCTCATCGGATGAATTGAGATCGCTTATGGGGTTATAATCGTTGCAAAGGTGCGGCCCGGCACACGTGCTTTCGTGTCAAAACTCCCGCATTATATGTCAAGACCCTTGAATCAAAGGGAGATAGGATCACAGGCTACGACGAATGACCGACCGCACTCTGGCGGATGGCCGCGAATCAAAGGATCGGACGAGACCTTTGGCCGCGGGGTCCGCTGAGCGGTGAGACATGCCACTGGCAGGAAATGCCGGAAAGACCAACCAAGGCAACCGTAGGGGAGAAAGATCATGTTCAACAAAGGTATCAACCGCCGCAACTTCCTGCAGCAGACCGGCGTCTGGGCAGCCGCGGCCGCGACCGCCGGCGGGTTCCCGAGCCTCGCCAACGCGGCGCGTGAGAAGGAACTGAATATCTACTGCTGGGAGGGCTACAACTCCGACGACGTGCTCGATCCCTTCCGCCGCGAGTTCGACGCCACGGTCCGCGCCGAGGGACTGACCTCGGACCCCGATGCCGTCAACCGGTTGCGCGCCGGCGAGACCAAGGTCTGGGATCTGGTCAACCTGAACAACCCCTGGGCGCGCGAAATGATGTGGCCGGAAGGTTTGATCAAGGAACTGCCGCGCGATCGTTTCGAGCCGATGTTCGCCAACATGATGCCGGCCTTCCACCCGCCCTACGAATGGGCGATGGACAAGAGCGGCGAGCACCTGCTGGGCATGACGCAGCGCTTCGGCCCCTTCAACTTCGTCGTCAACACCAACAAGATCTCGCGCCAGATGGGCGAGGACCAGGGTTTCAACGTCTTCCTCGACCCGGCGATGAAGGGCAAATACGGTGTCCTGACCTACGACAACTGGAACATCTACCACATGTGTATCGCCGCCGGCGTGCACCCCGTCAAGAGCCACTGCCAGGCCGAGATCGATGCCTTCGCCATGGTCTGCAAACAAATCTTCAACGGCGCCAAGCTGCTGACCGACGATCTCGTGCAGATGAACCTGGCGCTGATCAACGGCGAAATCGACGCCTACTTCACCGGTGGCACCTACACCGCCTCGCCGGCGCGGTATGACGGTGCCACCCAGGTCCGCGGCATCACGCCCAAATCCGGCCCGATGAACGGCAAGGGCGGCATCGTCTGGATCGAGTTGACCTCGGTGGTCAATCACCCTGAACCTTCCCCACTCGCCGAGGAGTTCCTGGCTTACGTCCAGCGGCCGGACATCTCCAAGAAGGTCGCCTTCGCCGAGGGCACCTACAATCCGGTGACCCAGATGGGCGCGGCCAAGGTCATGGAGCAGTTCGACAAGGACGAGTTGGACGCCATCCAGTGGAATACGCTGGAAGAAGAGATGGCGAATTCCGTCGACTACGATATCAACCCGGACTACGCGGCCATGTACGATATCTATTCCGCGGCCAAGCGCGAGCGTGAAGGCTAAGGCGCAAGCGGTTGTTAATTCGGGGCTTATTCGGCCCGGGGGGCTATATGGAGGCGAAGGCTGATCCGTTCCTCGTATTGAGCGGATTGACGAAGAAGTTCGGCGACTTTACCGCCGTGCGCGACGTCGATCTGGCGATTTCCGAGGGCGAGTTCTTCACTCTTGTGGGGCCTTCCGGGTCGGGGAAGACGACGATTATTCGTCTGCTGGTGGGCATGGATCAGCCCACCAGCGGCGAAATTCGCCTGCAGCAACAGGTTCTCAACGACGTGCCGGCCAACAAGCGGCCGACCTGCATGGTGTTCCAGAATCTGGCCCTGTTCCCGCACAAGACCGTCGGCGAAAACATTGAGTTCCCGCTCAAGATCGCCGGCGTCAAGGCGGCGACCCGGCGTGAGCGCGCCGTCGCCCTCCTCCAGCAGTTGCGGCTTCCCGTCGACTATTATGACAAGGGCGTCCATCAATGGTCCGGCGGCGAGCGCCAACGCGTCGCGCTGGCCCGGGCGCTGGCCTTCGAGCCGGAGATCCTGTTCTTCGACGAGCCCTTGTCGGCGCTCGACTTCCGCCTGCGCAAGACGCTGGAGAAAGAGCTCAAGGACATCCACCGCGAAACCCGCAAGACCTTCGTCTACATCACCCACTCGCTTGAGGAGGCGATGGTGATGTCCGACCGCATCGGCATCATGCGGGACGGTGCGCTGGTGCAGATCGGCACGCCGCACGAGATCTATAACAAGCCGATCAACAAGTTCGTCGCGCAGTTCATGGGTGAAGTGAACACCCTCGACGTGGTGGCCGCCGGTCCGGGCAAGGTCCGCGACATCAAAAGCAACCAGGAATTCGAGGTCAACGAACAGCCGGAGAACTTCTCCCAGGGATTCTTGATCATCCGCCCGGAGGTCATGAAGATCGGGCCGCAAGCCGAAGCCATGCCTAACAAGCTAAGTGGCAATCTTTTCAACGACTACGCCCTGGGGTCTCGCATTCAATATCAGGTGCGCGCCGACGAGGGTGTGCAATGGCTGGTCGAGCGCCTGCAGGACGAAGTCTACGAAA
>JAJFGM010000840.1 GCA_021776145.1 Kiloniellaceae bacterium
CACGTCGGCAAAACAGCCAATTCTGCAAGGTGCCTGGCTGAAATCCGGTGCCTTCGTCACGGCCGTCGGCTGGAACACGCTTGACGGCCGCGAGCTCGACGACGCCGCCATGGCCAATACGGTCATCGTCGAGTCCGTCGACGCGGCCCACGATCAAGCCGGCAACGTCCGCGGTTCAGGTTGCGACATCTTCGCGGAAATCGGCGAGATCTTTGCAAATACCAAAAGCGTCCCCGCCGGTGCCACGGTCATCTACGACTCCGTCGGCATGGCGATCATGGATGTCGCATCGGCGAAACTCGTTTACGACCTCTGGTGCCGGTCCAACTCATAAAGGCAGCCGGACGATGACCCACGGGATGGATCAGCCCAAATAGGAAAGAGGGAGCTTCGCTTCATGAAGGACGCCTATACGAATTTCGACGCAACCGGCTTGGCCGCATTGGTTGCGAACGGCGAAACCACGGCCGACGAGTTGCTGAATATCGCCCTGGACAGGACCGCCGACCTGAATCCGGCGCTCAACGCCGTTGTCCAAGTGGCTGAGGACACGGCCCGCAAGGCCATTGCCAAGGGCCTTCCCGAGGGGCCATTCCACGGCGTGCCTTTCCTGCTGAAAGATCTCGGGGCGGAAGCGGTCGATTTTCCGACCAACAACGGCTCCAAACTGATGGCCGGCATGAAATGGGCTTACGATTCCGAGATCTTTCTGCGTTTGCGAAAGACCGGCTTGTCGACCTTCGCGCGCACCGCCTCACCCGAGCTTGGCATCGGTCCGGTTACGGAATCACAGGTTTATGGCGGACCGACCCGCAATCCCTGGAATCTGAACCGAACGTCCGGCGGGTCGTCGGGCGGCTCCGGCGCGGCGGTCGCCGCGGGCATCGTGCCGGCGGCACATGGATCGGACGGCGGTGGTTCGGTGCGCATTCCCGCCGCGTCCTGCGGACTGGTGGGATTCAAACCGACGCGGGCGCGCCTGCCGGACGGCCCGAAGTCGGGCGAAGGCTGGGCCGGCATGGCCATCGACGGCTTTCTTACCCGCAGCCTGCGGGACACGGCGGCGCTCCTCGATGCGACGGCCGGCCCCGATCTCGGCGCGCCCTACTGGGCGCCGCCCCTGCGCGGCTCCTTTCAACAGGCGATGGAAACGCCGCCGGGGCGGCTGCGCGTGCGCACCAGCAGCCATACTTTGAGCGGGGCAACCGTGCATCCCGAGTGCGCCGCGGCGGTGGACAAGACAGCCAGACTGCTGGCCGACCTGGGGCACGAGGTCGAGGTCTTTACACCGGCCGCCGATTTGGCCGTCGAGGCCATGATGCAGGCCTGGACGAAGATCGTCGCCTGTGGCACGGCCCTCTCCGTCAAGACGGTGCTGGCCGGCGCGCCCCTCGACCCCGGCCTGATCGAAGGCGTGACGCGCGGCGCGATCGCCTATGCCGAGACGATATCGGGCGCCGACTACCTGGCCGCGGTCAACGAGGTGCACGCCTTTGGCCGCCGCATGGCGCAAGTCTTTCTCGATTGCGATGTGCTGCTCACCCCGACCCTGGCCGAACCGCCGGCGGAGGTCGGACGCCTGAAACCCGACAACGAGGACTTCGTCGCCTACCGCAACGGACCGGGCAGCGTCTTCGAGTATTCGCCCTTTACCGCCATCTTCAACGCCAGCGGCCAGCCGGCGGTGTCCTTACCGCTGCACTGGAGCGCCGACGATCTGCCCATCGGCCTCCACCTCGCCATGGCCTTTGGCGAGGACGAGCGGCTGATGTCCCTGGCGGCGCAGATCGAACAGGCGGCCCCCTGGGCGGGACAGCAGAAAACCCTGTTGGAGCGCGGCGGCGTGTCGCGTTGACGGCTGTGATCGTGCCATCTTAAGTCCAGACACGCCCAACCGGAGCAAACCACGACCATGTCTTTAGGCCGATCCGAGACGTCGACGACAGCCAAGAGGCCCGCCGAGTTTGTCAACCTCGAACGCTACCCCCTGACCGCGCCCGAAAGCCCCGGCTACCAGCAGGTGGTGCAGCAGTCCCGGACCCGACTGCTCAAACGCGGGCTGGTTGCGCTGCCGGGGTTCTTAAGTCCGCGGGGTCTGCGCTGCTTTCTCCAGGAAACAGAAGACCTCACACCCAGGGCTTTTCACAGCGCAAAACAAGCCAACCCCTATGGCACTCCGGTTTCCGACGATCTCGCGGCGGATCATCCCGCGCGGATCCAAAGCCCGACGGATCGCCATGGTCTCGCCTACCATGACATGCGCGAAACGGCGATGGAGGCGCTCTATCGCTGGCCCAACCTGCAACGTTTTGTCGCCGACGTGCTCGACCTCCCGCGGCTCTATCTCCACGAAGACCCGAGCAACGCCATGGTCTTGCAGATCTATAAACCCGGCGGCCGCCTGGCCTGGCATTTCGACCGCGCGCGGTTCTCCACCACCTTGCAACTGCAAAAGGCCGACGCGGGCGGCGCTTTCGAGGCCGCGCCGCAGATTCGAAACGAGGACGATGAAAATCTGACGGGCGTGCGCGAGCTTCTGTTGGAGGAACAGACCCCACCGGTTCAATCACGTTCGGAACCCGGGACCTTCGTCATCATGTTCGGGCGCAACTGCCTGCACCGGGTCACCGAAGTCATCGGCGAGACAGCGCGGATTTCACTCATCCTCTCCTACGAGGAAGAGCCGGGAGTGAAATTGGATGTCGCGACTCGGAAGCTGTTTTTCGGACCTGACGCCCCGGACGATCCCGACTAGGCTGGGGCCTGTGCTTCAACATCAGAGCCAAAAGAACGAATGAGAGGGGCTCCAAGTGAGAAGCCCGCAAACGAGAATGAACCCGAAAACGAGTCGATGAAAATCGGGACAGTTCTCTGTAAGGAGAACGCATATCCAAGCGAAAGATCCGAAGCTTCAGCCGGGAGCTTGAACTGAAGGCTGGTCGGGAACATGAGGTGTCGGCTCAAAAAGTACTTTCGCCGTTTTGTTGGCGTCGCTAGCCCGATGGGACTGTCAGCACGGTGTCCTCGTCGGCCTTCAACTGCTGACAGTGGCATCCCTTGTTGGCAGAGCCCTCTCGCCAGGCCAGGCATTGCGCCATGCTGTCGACGATGGCGGTTGTGCGATCCTTGGAACCGGACTGCCAGAAGGATTGCATGACACTTGGTCTCGGCGCTTCGTTCTCGTTTGGTCTGATCGCTCCTGTCTCAACGGACCAGCGCACACAGACCGAGACTGCCTTGTGGCCTTGCGCCGCTTCATAGTCGAAGGCCCACTTTTGTGCGTGGTCCTCATATTGACGCAGAATAGTGGAGCGTGCCGTCTTGATTGCAGTCGCGTTGGTCGAAATTTGCAGCTCTGCGCCGCTTGTGGAGCGTGGCGGAGCGATTTCGGCAAGTTGCGGATCGAGACCTTTGCTGCGGGATCTGCTTTGGCCGCTTTCATATGATCTAGGCCCCAGGCTCTTCTTCGCTCCACCGGCCGCAAGATGGTTTTTCACCCTGATCAGAATTTCTTCGATCTTTCCGCATTGCAAACCACGCACTATATCCCAGCCACCGAGATCACCGTCATGTTCTCCCGCCTTGAAATCGCGGTCATTTTTGAACCGGAGGGAAATATCACTGGCAATCCCGTGCAAAGCACAAGCTCTGGCGTAGGAGACGAGCCTACCGATATTGTACTTTGTATCGTCCCGCGCGTTGGCCGGATTGATCAAGCTTCGCGGTCCGCTCGCCGCCTCGATACCAAAAAGCAGAAGCGACGCGACCATCAGGTGCAACGCACTCCTGCGATGAGAGAGAAAGCGCATCGACATCAGCTTCTCGTGATCTGAGCCTAGCTATCCGCAGAACATACAACTATATAGCGCTCTTGTCCGTTATTACTATCTTGGCGTTATAACTTCGCCAGAGATAAAGGCCATTGTGTGGCCGCAGGTGCGAACGCTGGGCGTCCAATCATCTCGGCGCCCGCCATTCCATCGCGCACCCAGGGTCAGATTTTCTCTTTGCCTCTTGTAAAGTCCGCGTCGTGGGTCAGCCGCAGTTACCAGCGAACGTGCCGTGCAGTTTCCGCGGAAAAAGAGCAAGAGCAGGCCCTGGCTTACGCTAAGTTGAGCCCCGCAAACTTGGCAATCCAATTCCGGAAGCCGCGAACCCGCCGTCGACATTCATCACCGTGCCATTGATGTAGCTGGCCTTGTCGCTACTGAGAAAAAAGATGGCTTCGGCCAATTCCTCTTCGGAGCCATAGCGATTGAGCGGAATACTGGCGTGGTAATCGGCCCGGATGTCGGGCGTGTGAACCTTCTTTGCCATGGCCGTGTCGACCGGCCCGGGCGAGACCGCGTTGACCCTTATGCCTTGCGTCCCAAGCTCCGCCGCCAGTTGTTTTGTCAGATGCATCAAGGCGGCTTTACTGGTCCCATAGGCGACGCGCAGCACCGACGCCCGGGCGCCTGATATCGACGTGATGTTGACAATGCTGCCGCCGCCATTGGCAAGCATTGTCGGGACACAGGCTTGTGTGCAAATGAAGGGACCAGAGAGGTTCACCGCCATCACCTCCGACCAGTCCTCGAAGGAGGTCTCCATGACCGGTTTGAAAATCGCGATTCCCGCATTATTCACCAGCGTATCGATGCGGCCAAATCTGGTCACGGCGCTTTCGACCGCCGCCGCGACCTGACCGGGTTTCGATACGTCGCAGTGTAGGGAGACCGCGTTATCCGGATCGTCGATCTCGCGGTGCGCCCGGTCCTGTGCCTCGCCGTCAATATCCAGCATGACGACCCGCCAGCCTTCGGCGAGGAATTTTTTCGTCGTGGCCAGTCCGATCCCGCGCGCCGCACCGGTGACGATTGCAACTTTGTTCACTCGATCAATCCCCTAGCGAGGTGAGTATTGGGTGGCCGATAGGCCCGTGCTCCAGATCTCCCCTATCGTAAGATAGTCGAATGGCGAAGAGCTTTTTGCAATAAACCCACAATCACGAGAACCCACAATTGAATTACGGTGACAGTGCATTTATTTGTTGCGTCAATTAAGTGCAATGTCACCTTAACTCTCAGAGGCAACCCGAAACACTCTGACACCGAGATCAGGTTACCCACCCTTCTGCGGTCGGGGGCAATATCGGCCTTACCTTTTCCAGCGAATCGACCAGCGCTTCGCGGTTTTCGACGGCCTTCCGCACAGCTTCTTGAAGCGCTTCTTCCAGTTGGCCGCTTATGGCATTACCAGATGGAAACCATACAAGCGTCGCGCAATAAGTATCCTCTGACGCTCCGCGATACCGAGCCTTGGCCCGCTTCCCATCCGCGGTTTGCAACTGAATGTCCAGGTATACTGCGGTCGTTACATCCCAGTATTTGCACCAACCATTGCTGGCAAGAATAAAATGAATCTCCACCGACGCATCAATATTGGCCGTCGACCTTGAATCCGCTTTAACATCGAACAAATATCTTGCCGCTTCGCTAGCGGCGGTTTCGAATTCATCCTCAAGAACGTACTCGGCTTCGATAGGAAATGAAGAGTATCGGTTCCCATAGTTTGTTCCCACTTTATATAATATGTCGCCCTTTTTTGGGGCATTGATATTTACTTGGGAAACCAATATTTTACTGTTCTTAGCTTCTTCTAAAATAGAATTCGAGCTAATATCAGGTGTTGACAAATAATGCGTTCCAGTGTTGTACAAGATATTTTGAACACTACCAGATGATTCACAGGCCACGAGCCATACCATGCTCACGAAAATAAGCCCAAACCGAAATGGCATTCCGGGCCCAAAATAACTAGATCTCAAATATATTTGTGTTTTTGTCATGAGCTCATTATCCGCTTAATATTTGATTCGTCTACTCGTGTAACTATACTACGATAAAAATCGTACCATGTGTCGCAGCGCATTGCGGTGACGAATTACGGTGACAGTGCGTTTATTTGCTGTCTTCGGGCTTAGGACCGCGTTTTGCGGGTCTAAGGGTGCGTCCAGTAAGCTGTTCGAGGTGTTTTGGGAAGGCGGCATCACCCAAGGGTCGACCGACAGATTCAGCGCGGCGCAATGCTTTGGACAGCCCCTCGTCCTCTTGCGCCACAATGAACGCGGCAAAGTCAGGATAGCGCTCGCGCACCGGGCCCATGTCTGTCACCTGGTCGTCACGGACGAGCCTTAGCTGCGCGTGCACGCTCGACCATCGCCAGTCCTTTGCCCGATCAATGAGACACGCACGCACCGGGTTCAAAGCAACGTAGCGCAAGGCCGGGAATGACGGTTCGAGCCAGGCGAGCCATGGCCCAGACTTAGAGCTCGCAGATATTTCTGTCAATTAAGTGCACTGTCACCGTAATTCTGAGCGCGGTGCCCAGCACCGACTTTATGGCCCGCATGAGCCGGCCGTCGTGGTCGCTCACGTAGGCATCGATTGCCTCGCGTCCGAACAGCACCTCGTCGGTCGCGAAGTCGAAGAACAGCGCGCTCGGGATCGTCAGATGGTCGTCTTCGGGTGGAGCCAATTCAACGAGATCGTCGCGTATCACCCCTATGGCCGAGTTCGACGTGCCGAAATCCAGGCCGCAAGCCACCATCAATCGAACCCTGTGATGTGGATCAAGAAAGTGTCAAACGGCACCGCGAAAAGAGGCGGAGACATACAACAGAGCTACACTTGCTGACAACCGCAGGGCCGGAACGCAGGAACAAGCGAACCCCAAGCTTTAGCTGCGCGCCTTGGCAAACTCTCAGATCAATACCCAAGTATTGAATCAAATAATCGTAAAAAATGGCACATTCTACAAAATCAATTATTGAACGAAGACTTTACTTTATTCACGGACAATTCGCCATGCAGCAACAAAACGGCATGGACGGGTATCGAAACCGCCGCGCCGCCGAAGGATGAACTCATGATCGACGGGGCCAAGGCCGTGCCGGAGTCCGCTAGGCCGCGAGACGGCATTCCTCTGGATCTCGGGTCCGTGTTGGCGCCCTACGCGCAACATCGGCATCTGTCCCTGCGCGTTGGACAACTGCCGGCGCTGGCAAGATTTTCCCGGGGAAAGAGAAACGACGACCGAACCTGGTCGCTGACGCCGAGCGACTTGGCGAACCTGGAACTGCTGCTGGCGGAAGGCAGTGAACCGCCGCCGTCCCTGACCATCGATATCGTCGGCATCGACGAGAGTGACAACGCAGCCGTCATCGGCCAAGTCGAAGTGCCGGTCGTGCCAGCCAGTTTCGCGGTGAAGGCTCAAGTCACGGCCGAGACGACGCCTCCCGGGCCATGGCGGCGGCGAATGGAGCGCCGCGTCCAAGCGGCTCTGCGGTTGAGCGGTCGCCGGGCCGATACGGCCATGGCGAACGCGGAGACGGAATGGCGGGCGCACAGCGAGGCGCGTCTGTCGGCACAGGTGCAAGAGTTGGATGCGGCGTGGCAGGACAGAGTCCAGGCAGAGCGCCGTGCCCGCGAAGCGGCGGAACTGAAGACAGAGGAAGCCGCGGAAGAACTGACGGCGCTCAGCCTGCGGCTCGAGACGGCCCTCGCCCAGGCCGCCGCCAATAAGGCCGCCACCGATGAGGCGGCCGAAACGCGCCGGGTGGAAGACTTTCAGGAACAGCTCGTCGTCGCCCGCGCCGAATGGGAGAAAGACAGCGAGGCGCGGGTCGCGGCCGCCGTAAAGCAGTCGGTCATGGACAGCGAAGACGAGGCAGAACTCCGGTTCCGGGTGGCTGAGGCGCGGTGGCGAGAGGTGACCGATCGCGAAGTCGAAGCGGCCAGGCAACAAGCTGCCCCGGCGGTGTCCCCGGCGCGTGACTTCGATGCTGAGCTGGCTGCGTCTCGGTCCGCCTGGCAGGCCGAAAACGAGGCCGAGCTTCGCGCGCAAGTGCTGCGGTTGGAGCAGGCCTGGCAGGAAAAAATCGCGGTGGAGCAGAGCCGGCGGCAGGCGGCGGAGGCGGACGTAGAAGCGACCAAGGCCCGCTGCGACGACGACCTGCAACGGGACCGCGCGGCGACCGAGGCACGCCTGGAGGCGGAAGCGCAGGAACGGCTCGCCGCCGTCCGAACCGAATGGGAGCGGGACAGCGCGGCGACCGAAGCACGCCTGGAGGCGGAAGCCCAGGAGCGGCTCGCCGCCGCCCGGACTGAATGGGAGCGTGACCGCGCGGCGATCGAGGCACGCCTGGAGGCGGAAGCCCAGGAGCGGCTCGCCGCCGTCCGGACCGAATGGGAGCGGGACAGCGCCGCGCGTATCGCCACCGCGGTAAAGCAGGCGGTCGCGGACAGCGAAGTCGTGGCGGAGGTCCGCGTGCGCGAGGCCGAGGCGCGGTGGCGGGAAGCGACGGACCGCGACATTGAAGCGGCAAGACGGGCGTGCGCCGAGGCAGAAAACACCGCACGGCAATTGGAACAGAAACACGCGATTGCCCACGATGCCTGGCAGGCAGAGAGCGCGGCACGCCTCTCCGAGCAGGGGCGCGAACTGGAACTGGCATGGCGGGAAAGGCTCGACACCGAGCGCCAGTCCCGCGAAGAGGCGGAGAGCAGAGCTCAATCGGCAGCGCGGGAACGCGCCGACCTGACAGTTCGACTTGAAGCAGCGGCAAGCAGCCACGCCGACGCGCTGCAACAGGAAACTTGCCGGGCCGAGGCGCGCCTGGCGCAAGAACTGCAAGCGCAGATCGCCGCGGCCCGGGCCGAATGGGTGCAAGACAGCGAGGCGCAAACCGCCGCCACCGTGGCACAGGCGGTCGCGGACTGTGAATCCGCCGCCGAAACCCGGTTCGAAAAAGCCCGGGTGACATGGCAGGAACAGGCCCGGCGCGAACGCGAGGACCTGCAGGCGACGTTTGCCGCCCAGCAGGCCGCGGCGGCCGAGGCCTCTCGGGACGCGGAGACGCACCGAGCGGCAGGCGCCGACAGCCCCGCCGCGGCGGCAGCGCAAAGCCTTGAGCAGACACGCGCGCAGTGGGAGGAAGAGGCGCAGGAACGCACAGCCCGGCAGGTCGAGGCCGCCCTGGCGGAAGCCGAGGGAAAGTGGCGCGCCGAGGAAGCCGGACGGCTCACGGCGGCCCGCGCGGCCTGGAAAAAGAAGGTCGAGACGGACCCGAAGATCACCGGCGGCACGGCGCGCGGCTTGGCGGAACAGCAGCGGAAAGGTCGTACCTGGCGCTCCCTCGCTCGCTTCGCCCTGGTCGCCGGCGGCCTCGGGGCGGGGGTTGTCCTTTACTCCGAATTCAAACCCGCGATGGTCGGTGAGTGGCAGCCGAAAGCGGTGGCGCTGATCAGCGACATCCAGTCGGCCGCGCTGAACAAGGTGCAGACACTGTCGGATGCGGCGAAACCGCGGATGAAGGTGTCGGCCCGCGTCGCCAACGTCCGCGCCGGTCCGTCAACGACCACGGCGGTGGTCGCCAAGCTGCCGCAGGACACGGCCGTCAAAGTTCTGGAGCAGCGCGGCGATTGGATTTTGATCCAGTTCGACGCACAAGAGACGACACAAGGGTGGCTGCATCACACACTACTGCGCGCCACCGCCAAAGGGTAACCGCACCGGAAACGGCTTTCGGACAGGGACTGTCAGCGAATCAGGTCCTTCGGAGTCACAGAGTCCACGAACAGGCGGTTAGGGTGCCAAGTCTCGCCCCCGCCCCCTCAAACCCGCTTGATCGACTTGATCGGCGCTTTGCGCGAGCCCGAGCGGGCGGCGATTTCGTTGTCCTGCTCTTCGATCACCGTGCGCGCCGGCTCGTCGCCGTCGAGGCCGCCGAGCAGGTCGCCGGGGACCTTGCGGTTGGAGCTCAGGGTGCCGTCCTGGTAGACGATGTTGAAGAGTACGTAGTTGGGGGCCTTGGCTTTGGCGTTTTTGCGTGCCATGTCGGCGTCTCCTTCTTTTCGCTGTGCCTGAGCCCCCGTATGGGGCCGGCGCGGTAGGATCACCGCCGGAGATGAAAACCCCCGCCGAGCCTGGCGCCCGGCAGGGGTCTTTTGCATTGGTAGCGGGAGAGGGACTTGAACCCCCGACACGCGGATTATGATTCCGCTGCTCTAACCAGCTGAGCTACCCCGCCATAGGGTGCGGCACCTCGCTGATGAACGACGCGCCGGGCGGTTCCTATATGGCCTTGCGGCGGGATCTGTCAAGCCTTGAGCCGCGCTGCAAGCAGCGGTCTTGGCGCCTTGGCGGCCGGTCTCAGCCCTGGCGCTTCAGACAGCCGGCGCGGTCTTGGCTGGTGACCAGGCCACCGCCGGGTCCAGCGAGGAAAAAGAGGTCCTTTTCACAGCCCTCGACGGCGATCCACAGGCGGTAGTTGGCGAAAGGGCGGACGCCGAAGGCGTACTCGTCGCGGGTCGGCGGCGTGCTGACCGTCACCTTGCGGATCGCCTTGGGTGCGATGCCGGCCTCGGTTATGACGCCGAAGGCCTGGACCATGGCGCGGTCCTGAAATTCCTTGTCGCCGTAGTCGTAATCGCCGATGCGACGCACCTCGACGTCGGCGAAATCCGTGGCCAGGCGGTCGGAACCGGGATAGCCGCCCTGACAGGCGGCGAGCAGAAGCGCCGCGGCGACAACACCGCAGTGCTTGGCAAGGCGGCGCATCGCGTCGCGCCCTCCCCGACCGAACATCCCGCCAGCGGGCGTTTCCTTATGGATCGCTGTAAAAACAGGCATGGCATGCTCCTACTCTGTATATCCCGGCTTTATAAATGGGAAGCGCCGGATAAATGGGAAGCCCCGGGCCCGGCGTAAAGCGCGTCGAAGCCGCTTTTCTTCAGATCACCGCGGCCAGCGGCTCGGCGTGCGCCTCGACCGCCGTCGAAAGCTCGGCGCCCCTGATCCAGCCGCCACCGAGCAGACGCGTGCCATCGTAAACAACGGCGGCCTGGCCTGGCGAGATGCCGTCTTGTGGGTGCTCGAGCAGCAGAGTTGCGCGCCCCTGCCCGGTTTCGACGATGCGCGCCGCGACCGGCTCGGCGACGGAGCGCAGCTTGACTTCGACGGCACGGCCCGCCGCGTCCATCGCGGCCTCGCCATCCAGCCAGTTCAGCTCCTTGACAAAGATTCGGTCGCGGCCAAGGGCGGCGCGCGGGCCGACGATCACCTGGTGGCGCGCCGCGTCGAGGCGGACGACGTAAAGCGGCTCGCTCTCGCCGCCGAGGCCGAGGCCGCGGCGCTGGCCGACGGTGTAGTTGACGATGCCCTGGTGGTGCCCCAGCCGGCGGCCGTCGAGGTGGCGGATCTCGCCGGCTTCCAGCGCCCCTGGGCGGAGCCGCTCGACAACACGGGCATAGGACCCGTTGGGCACGAAACAGATGTCCTGGCTATCGGGCTTGGCG
>JAJFGM010000085.1 GCA_021776145.1 Kiloniellaceae bacterium
ACCGGCGGCGATTTCGAAACTGAGGCCGCGATGCACCTCGCCGCGACCGCCGGGGTAGGTAAAGCACACCTGATCGAAGCTGATTGTCGGCGTCAAGGGGGCGGCGTCACGCGGCCGTGCCGCCGCGTCGGTCACTTCGGGCTGGCGATCGAGTACATCAAAAACCTGGCCGGCGGCGGCTTGTGCCAGCATGCCGTCGTGCAGCAGGCCGCGCAGGTCGCGCAGCGGCCGAAAGACCTCGACGCCGAGCATGAGCACGATCAGCAAGACCTCCAGGCTCATCTGCCCCTGCGTGACCCTGTAGGCGCCGAGCCCGAGGGCGGCGGCGGCACCGACGGCGATGCCGGTGTCGGTGATGCCGCGCGATAGCGAGTTGGTCGCCAAGACCCACATGGTGCTGCGAAAAAGATGCGCCGCCTTTTCGGCCAGGAGTTCGCCGCGCGCCCGGCTCTGACCGAACGACTTCAAGGTCGAAAGGCCCTGCAGGGAGTCCAGGAAGGTGGCGCCGAAATCGCCGTAGGCGCGCGACCGCGCCAACGAATTCTTGGCGTCCCAGTGGTGAAAGATCGAGGGCGCCAAGAGCGTAAAGAAGGCGGCGCCTAGCAGCGTCAAGGCAACTGGCAAGTCAAGAAAGGCAACGAAGGCGAAAATCACCAGCGGCGTCAGCGCCGCGACGAAGAACTGCGGCAGGTACCTGCCGAAATAGATCTCGAGATGTTCGACGCCTTCGATCGCGGCCGAAGTGATCTCGCCGGTGCGCGCATGCGCGAAACAGGCCGGGCCCAGTGCCAGCATGCGGTCGAACAACTGGGCACGAATGTCACGCTGCACGCGCGCCGCGGTGCCGTGCGCCGTCAAGGTCCGCCAATAGTCCCAGACACCGCGGAACAGCACCGCCAGGGCCGCCGCCACACCGGGCCAGACAAGATCGGCCAGCGGCGCTCCACGCAGCACGAGGGCGAGGAACCAGCCAAGGATTGCCAGCCGTGCCAGGCCCAGAACCGACGAGGCCAAGCCCATCACCACCGACCAGGCGATGCGATCGCGCACGCCAACGGTCAACTGCCAAAGTCTGAGATCGAAGTACATATCGCCGCCTTTTCGTGAACCCTTGACGATTGAACAAAGGACCATCGCGGGTCGTTATCGCCAAGCTAATTGCGAATCAATCTCAACAATAGCCTGAAGGAATTTGCATAGCACTTGTGAATTTTGCATAGTCGCTATTCAAATATGATGGGGCAAGGCCTTCGACCGCGAGGTTAGGATCTTCCTTGGTTGGACACGGCGTTGAGCTAAATCGCGGCCTCGGGTTATTGAAGGACATCGGCATGCAGTTCGATTGGGACGACTTGCGAATTTTCCTGGCGGTGCGCCGGCATGGCAACCTCTCGGCCGCGGCACGCGACCTCAAGGTCAGCCAGCCGACAGTTGGCCGGCGCCTGCAGAACCTGGAAGAGGTGCTGTCGGCCAGGCTGTTCGAGCGCCTGCCCGACGGCTTCGTCCTTACCGCCGCCGGCGACGAGTTGCTGCCGCTGGCCGAGGAGATGGGGCGTATCGCCGACACCGTGCACCGTCGTCAGGCGAGCTTCGCCGATTCCCTGCGCGGCACGGTACGCTTGTCGATCTATGAATTGATGGCGCAATTCCTGACGACGCACCTGGCGGAACTCAGCGCCGCCGTACCGGATGTCGAACTGGAGCTTTCCGTCGCCCACATCGCCGCCAACCTGTCGCGCCGCGAGGCCGACCTTTTGATCCGCGAATGCCTGCCGGATTCGCCCGGTCTCATCTCGCGCAAGCTCGGCAGCTTCGCCTATGCCATCTATGGCGCCCGCGACTATGTCGAACACAACCCCGAAGCGCTGAGCGAGGCACGCTTCAGCCTCTGCAAATGGGTTGGCTTCGACGACGACCACACCTATTTCGCCGGTCAGAAATGGCTGCGCGTGAAGCTCGCCGGACGTCTGCCCTCGGTGCGCAGCAACAACGGCATCGTCCTGCATGACGCCATCCGCAAGGGCGCCGGGCTCGGCATCCTGCCTTGCTTCGCCGGCGATAGCGACCCAGGCCTGCGCCGCGTCACACCGCCCCTCGCCGAAGTCACCAGCACCTTTTATCTGCTGGTCCACCGCGATCTCAGGCGCTCGCCGGCGGTGCGTGCCGTCATGGACGCCGTCGTCGAACTCTTCGCCGCCCAGGCCCCGCGCCTGATGGGCAAGAGCGAACTGAAAGCCCTGCCGAAAAAAAGCCGCCACTCGGCCTGAAGCCGGGACGGCGCCTCACTCAGTTTGCGCCAGGAAAGGTGCCAAGGCCTTGGCCACCGCTTCCAGAGGGATATCCTGCATACGCTCGCTGCCCGCCGTGGCCTGTGACGTGACGATGGCAAGCTTGTCGCAATAGGGGGCGAATTTTTCTGGCGAGGTCGGACCAAAGAGCGACACCAGGGGACGGCCCGAGGCGGCGAATATGTGGCCGGTGCCAGCATCGTTGGCGACGCAGGCGTCGCAGAGTTCGGCAAGCGCCATGCTGAGCATGGGTTCCAGATCGAGCTTGGCATCCGCCGCGGTCAGTGGGAAACAGGCCGCTGGACAGGCGGCGCCAAGCTCGGCCTGCCACTCGGTTTCTTCGGGCCCGAGCACGAAGATCGGGACCACGCCGTCGCCGTGCAGGCGGTTCGCCAGCGCTGCAAAGCGTTCAAGCGGCCAGCACTTGTGGCGGCCACCGGCGCCGGGCGCCAGCGCGACGCGCCTGGCCGAGCCGGGCAGCAAGCGGCGGGCCTCGGCCCGCGCCGCGTCGGGCAGCTCGATACCGCCGGCAATGGCCGGCGGTTCATCGGCTCCAGCGGCCAGCGCCACTAGTTCCAGCATCTGCGCGATCATCGCTTTGGGTTTTTTGTAAGCACCGACAGGGGCGCCGGCCGGGCGCCGGTCGGACCAGAGGTAGTTGCTGCAGCCCGAAAGGAACTCGCCGTGCCGGACGCGGCGCAGCACCAGGCAGGTCAAGGCGCGACGCTGGGTATCGATGACGAGGTCGAAGGAGCGCCGCGGCAGGGGCCGCCGCAACAGCTCGGACCAGTGGCTACCGATGCCGGCGTCTTCGATGACCTCGTCGAGCAGGCCCGCGACAAGCGGTTTCAATCTTCCCGCGTAGGCACTTTTTCCTTTGCCGGCAAGCCAAGTCATTCGCGCGCGCGGAAAGGCTGCCCGCAGGGCGCGCAGGAACGGCAGCTTGATCAGCCCGTCGCCCATGAGATCGACGCCGACGTAAATCAGGATATCGCGCGGCGCCTTCATCCTTTCCGATCGCGACCGGTCCGCCTCAATAGTCCTGATAGGACTTCTCCTCGACAAGAGCCGAGCCGCAGAGTTCATTGATTTCGCGCTTGAGGGCCGCACGCCGATCGTTTGTCCGATAAACCGACCGCGCCAGCTCGACAAAGCGGACGCCAAAGTCGCCCGCCGCCTCGCAGGCGCGAATGTCGTCTTCGATCGCCCACAGGGCCTCGTTGACCGACTTAAGATCGGCCCGCAGCTTTTTCATACCGGCGGCGTCGGGCAACTGTGCCCGCTCGACGCGGCACAGCAGATCCAATTCGTGGGCAACGTTGCGGCGCTTGGCCGCATCACCGATGCGTTCGTTCTTGATTTCGAGGATGGTGATCTTGTCGACAAGTTCGCCCGGCGAAATCGCAACTTCTATTGACATGTGGTTCCGTCTTGAC
>JAJFGM010000841.1 GCA_021776145.1 Kiloniellaceae bacterium
GGGAATACGGATGGTGCGCGCCTGGTCGGCGATCGAGCGGGTGATCGCCTGGCGGATCCACCAGGTGGCATAGGTCGAGAACTTGTAGCCGCGGCGGTACTCGAACTTGTCGACCGCCTTCATCAGGCCGATGTTGCCTTCCTGGATGAGGTCGAGGAACTGCAGGCCGCGGTTTGTGTATTTCTTGGCGATCGAAATCACCAGGCGCAAATTGGCTTCGACCATCTCGGTCTTGGCCTTGCTGGCTTCCTTTTCGCCGCTTTGAACGGTCCGGACGATGCGCCGGAATTCGCCGATCGGCAGTTCGCAATCGACCGAGATTTCGGCGATTTCCTTGCGCAGACCCTTGATGTCGTCACCGCAGTTCTCGGCGAAGCTTTTCCAGCCCTTGCCGGTCAGCCGCTTGACGCGCGATGTCCAACGCGGGTCCAGCTCGCGCCCGTAGTAGTGCTCGAGAAATTCGGCACGTTTGACACCGCGGCGTTCGGCCAGACGCAGAAGTTTACCTTCGAGGCTGACCAGGCGGCGGTTGATGCCATAGAGCTGGTCGACAAGCTGATCGATGCGGGCATTGTTGAAATGTACGCCCTCCATCAAATCGACGAGCTCGGCGCGCAGCGTTTCGTTGCGGCGTTCGGTCTGCGGGGTGATCTTCTCGCCCTTCTGCAGCGCCGTCATGCGCCTTTCCTGAACCTTTGCGATCTTTTTCCAGGTCGCGGCGATCTGGTCGAAGTTTCCCAGGACGACCGGTAGCAGGGCGGCTTCCATGGCGGCGAGGGAAATGTTGGATTCCTCGTCGTCGTCGTCGTCGTCGTTGGCTGCACCGTTCTCGCTGGAGCCTGCTTTATTCTCGCCGTCGGCCGCGCACTCGGCGGTCGGCGCAGCGCCGTTCGTTTGGGCGGCGCCGTTGGCTTTGTCGGCACCGTTCGCCTTGGCTTCTTCCACTGGTCCGGCGGCGGGGGTTCCAGGGGCGTTTGCCGCCTCCAGCGCCTCGTCGTCGGCCTCGCCGCTTTCTTCCTTGGCGATGTCTTCGTCGTTGGGGCCGCCGCCGTAGGTGGCGTCGAGATCGATGATGTCGCGCAGCAGAATACGTTCGTCGAGCAGCGAGGTGCGCCACGATAGCAGCGCGCGGATGGTCAACGGCGATTCGCAAATGCCGCCGATCATTTTCTCGCGGCCGGCCTCGATACGCTTGGCGATGGCGATTTCGCCTTCGCGCGACAGCAGTTCCACCGAGCCCATTTCGCGCAAATACATGCGCACGGGGTCGTCGGTGCGGCCGATATCGTCGTCATTGAGATTACCGGCGGCCGAGCCGGAAGTCGTGGATTCCTGCTCGTCCCCGCTTTCGGCGGGAGCCTCCTCCTGCTCTTCGCTTTCGATGACCGTGATGCCCATTTCCGAGAGCATCGACATTGTGTCCTCGATCTGCTCCGAGGACATCTGGTCTGGCGGCAGGACGGCATTCAACTCGTCGTAGGTGATGTAGCCGCGTTCCTTGGCCTTGGCGACCATCTTCTTGACGGCAGCCGACATGCTGTCCATCAGCGGGCCATCGCCGCCTTCTTCACGGGTTTCGGTCGATTCAGCGCTTTCGCTCGCTTTGGTCGCCATGTGGTCACATACCTCGAATCGCGCCCGGCGGTGTCAGGCCTCTCCCCCAAGAGGGTGACGCCGTCCAGGCAGTTATGAAATTATACTGGATTCGGCTCTCGACGCTCGGACCCTTCGTCACCGTCCAAAGCGGTTCGCCGTTTCTCTTCCTCGTGATTCAGCTTTTGCGTCGCCGCCAGTCGGGCCAGCCCATCTTCGTTCATCTCCGCCGCCCACTCGCGCGCGACGTCCTGCGTAGCCCGGGTCGCCTGGCGTTCGCGAATCAGAGCCATAACATGTTCCAAGCCCCCGCGCGCTGCATCCTTTGCGGCGTCGGGTCGGGCGAATTTTCCGTGCACGTACATATCGCGGTCAAGAACCGCCGCCAAATCTCGGGAATAACCCTCATCGCAGAGGTGGCACTTCAGGCCTTCGCTGTCAAGGCCCGGGTCCTGTGAGATGAGGTCGACCAGCGCCTGGCGGAAGCCTTCCAAACCGGGTGTCGACAACTCCAGGGTGGCAATGCTTTCGGCGCTTTCGGCCAAAAGATCGGGATGGTTGATCAGCACGGCCAAGAGGATCTGCTCTTGACGCCGGCGTAACTGCTCGGGTTTGCGTCGCGGGCGCAACATCGCTGGCTGCGCTTTGCCCCTACTGCCACCCCAGGCGCCATGACCCGCGCGTGGGCCGGAAAACCCCGATTGGCCACCGCGTTGTGATGGGCGCGGTCCGAAAACAGCGGTGTAGCGTTGGTCCATCTCGGACCTGTAATCCTGCCGCAACTCCGGGTCGCGAATAACCCCCACCGCCGTCCTGACGGCGCTGCGCAAGGCGGCCCGGCGTTCCGGCGTATCGCTCGGACGCCCCTCGGTTTCCTTGGCCCAAAGCACATCGACCAGGGGGCGGGCGCCATTCAACAGGCGGCGCATCTCCTGTGGGCCTTCGCCGCGCAGGAAGCTGTCGGGATCCTCGCCATCGGGAAGGAAGGCGAATTTCATGCTCATGCCCGGCTGTAACAGCGGCAGCACGCGCTCGGCGGCGCGATAGGCGGCGCGGCGACCGGCGCTGTCGCCGTCGAGGCAGAGGACCGGTTCCGGCGCCAAGCGCCAAAGTTCGGAGATCTGATCCTCGGTGATCGCCGTGCCGAGCGGGGCAACGGCGGCCGGGAATCCCTCTTGGGCTAGCGCGATGACGTCCATGTAGCCCTCAGCGACCACAACCTCGCCGGTGTCGTGCGCGGCTTTGCGGGCCTTGTCGAGGTTGAAGAGCACGCGCCCTTTATGGAACAACAGGGTTTCCGGAGAGTTAAGATACTTGGCTTTGGACTCGCCCATGGCGCGCCCGCCAAAGCCGATGATGCGGCCGCGCCGGTCGCGGATCGGGAATGTGATGCGATTGAAAAAGTAGTCGCGCAGGGCACCGCCGTCCTCGGGGCGCTTGAGCAGGCCGACGGCGATCAGGGCTTCGTCATCGATGCCCTTGCCATTTAGGGCCTGACGCAAAGCGCCGCGTCTATTGGGGGCGAAACCCAAGCGAAAGGCCGCGGTGGTTTGCGGCAACAGGCCGCGACCGCGCAGATAGGCTCCGGCCTCCTGGCCGCCGGGTGCCGCCAGATTGGCCTCGTACCAGGCGGCGGCCTGTTCCATGACGTCGAAAAGCGAGGAGCGCTGCTCGGCCCTGGCTTCTTCCTCCGGCGTTTGACGCGGCACTTCCAGCCCGGCTTCGCCGGCCAGGCGCTCGACCGCTTCGGGAAAGCTCAAGCCCTCGCTTTGCATGACGAAACCAATGCTGTCGCCGTGCGCGCCGCAGCCGAAACAGTGGAAGAAGCCCTTGTCGTCGGCGACGGTGAAGGAGGGGGATTTCTCATTGTGGAAGGGGCATAGCCCGCTGTGCTCGCGACCGCGGCGTAGCAGTTTGACGCGCCGCCCGACGAGAGAGGACAGCGTTATACGGGCGCGGATCTCTTCAAGGAAGTCGGGCGAGAAAGCCATGAGGCAACGCGGGTCCAGAAAACTCGGGCAAAAGCGGACGGGCCAAAGCAGATGGGGCCGAAACGGATGGGACCGAAACGGATGGGACCGTTCGGCGCGGTCAGTCTAGTCCTTTTTTTAACCCAGGGGGAAACGGAAGCAAGGCCCCGTTCAGGCGCCTCAGACGCCATTGAACAACTTTGTGGACAGGCTGTTGGCTGGGGTGTGAATTGCCTGTGGGCAGGGCTTGAATTGCGGGGATACTTCGCTGTCCGGGTCGCGGCGCGGCCTTTTGGCTCTCAATTGGTGGATTTCAGCAGCTCCATAAAGCCGTGAGGTCTCACACCAGCGCCTGTTTAACGATGGCGCTGGCCTTGCCGAAATCCATGCGGCCGGGGTAGCGGTCTTTCAAGGTGCTCATGACCCGCCCCATGTCCTTGATCGACTGCGCCTCCAGTTCCTCGATAAGCGCATCGATGGCGCCACGCATGTCCATTTCGTCGAGTTGCCTGGGCAGAAAACTTTCGATGACCTCAATCTCACGGGCTTCGCGCCTGGCCAGTTCGCTGCGCCCGCCTTTGGTGTACATTTCAATGGAATCGTGGCGCTGCCGGACCATTTTCTGAAGCATTTCAAGGATTTCGTCTTCGCTGATCTCGTCGTTCTGGCCCTTGCCGCGGGCCGCGATGTCGCGGTCTTTCAGGGCGGCCAAGATCAAACGTAGGGTCGAGGTTGCCAGTTGGTCCTTGGCCTTCATGGCCTCTTTTAGTGAATCCGTTAGACGGCTGCGCAGCATGCTATTGGCTCCGACCCAATTCACGAAGGGGCGGAGACTAGCCGAAATCCCACTAAATGGCAAAATTATGTTGGTAGGTTAAGATATTGAAAACAATATAAGTTTTTCTAAAACTCCGGCTTGACCCGGCCGCGCCTTTCGCTTACATAGAGGCCGCCTTCGGCAAGGACCGCCCCCGATGACAGACCACGAATTGAGCTCAGCCGCGACCGCCAGCAACGGTTCCGGCATTGCCGCGGCGCGCCGGCCGACCGGTGCGCTGGTGCTGGCGGATGGCACGGTCTTCTACGGCAAGGGTTTGGGCGCGGTCGGCCATACCGTTGGCGAGGTCTGTTTCAACACCTCCTTGACCGGCTACCAGGAGATCATCACCGATCCATCCTATGCCGGCCAAATCATCACCTTCACCTTTCCGCATATTGGCAATACCGGTACCAACAGCGAGGACATCGAATCGACCACGCCGGCGGCGCGCGGCGTCGTTCTGCGCGCCGACGTCACCGAGCCGTCGAACTGGCGCGATTCCCAGCATCTCGTGGCCTGGCTGCGGGCGCAGAACCTGATCGGCCTGTGCGATATCGACACCCGCGCTCTGACGCGCCGCATTCGCGATATCGGCGCGCCGAATGGATGCATCGCGCACGCGCCCGATGGCGCCCTGGATCTCGCGGCGTTGCGCGAAAGCGCGCGAGGCTTCGCCGGCCTCGAGGGTATGGACCTGGCGGCCGAGGTAAGTTGCCGGCAAACCTACCATTGGGACGAGACCAATTGGCGGCGGGGCGAGGGCTACGGCCGCCTCTCGGCGCCGCGCCACAAGGTGGTGGCGATCGATTTCGGCGCCAAGCGCAACATCCTACGCTGCCTTGCGAGCCTTGGCTGCGCGGTGACGGTCGTCCCGGCGTCGGCCAGCGCCGAAGAGATTCTGTCGCACGGTCCGGATGGAATTTTTCTCTCGAACGGGCCGGGCGACCCGGCGGCCACTGGCGTTTACGCCGTCCCGACGTTGCAGACCTTGTTGGCGACCGGACTGCCGTTGTTCGGTATTTGCCTGGGGCACCAGATCCTGGCTCTGGCCCTCGGGGCCAAGACCCACAAGATGCATCTCGGCCACCGCGGCGCCAACCATCCGGTCAAGGACCTGGCCAGCGGGCGGGTTGAGATTACCAGCCAGAACCACGGTTTTGCGGTTGTCGAGGAGTCCCTACCGGCCGGGGTCGAGGCCAGCCATGTTTCATTGTTTGACGGCACAAACGAAGGCCTTAGCGTCAGTGGCCGGCCGGTATTTTCGGTGCAGTATCACCCCGAAGCGAGCCCGGGTCCGCAGGACAGCCATTACCTCTTCGAGCGCTTCGTCGCGCATATCGAAGCGCATAAGGCGGCGGCGATTCCGGCATAGGCAGTCGGGCTCCGTTCTTTTGCCCATCGCGACGGCCGGGACGGCCCGATGGTGACATTAAGGCGAACATTTCCACTCGCCTATCCGCCCTCGCCGACGACGACGAAGGGTGCCCAGAACAGCGGGTGGGCGAAGTAGGGGCGGTCCCTGTCTTCGATCAGCGCCAGCATGGCGCGGCGATGCGCCTCGGACCTCCCAACGCCGGGCTTTGCCACTTCCTCCAGCATGCGCGTGGTGATTTTCACCGCCGCCTCGGAGACGACCGGCCAGTGCGACACCAGGAGCGCCCGGCTGCCGGCGTAGAAGAAGGCCTTGGCGAGGCCTGAAAGGCCCTCGGCCCCCGGCGTGCCGTCCGCCGCCGCCGTGTTGCAGGCAGACAAGATCACCCAGTCGGCATCGAGCTTCAGTTGCGCGACCTCGCTGGCGGTCAAGAGGCCGTCGTCCCGGGCGCTGGCCGTCGCCGGCGGTGTCAGCACCAGCGCCGGCTCCGACAGGCCGGTCAGATCCCCCGCCACCAGTCCGTGTGTCGCGAAGGCCAGCACCCTGTGGTCGGCGAGCCGGGCCTGCTTGACCCGTGTCTCCGTCGCTTGCGTGCCGAGGATCAAGGCATCCTCGCCGGCCCCCAGGGTCCGCGCCAGGGCTCTCAGTTCGCCCGCCGTCTCGGGCAGCGAGGCCAGTCGCCGGACCACATCGACGTCAGCGACACCGCGCGGCGTGAAGAGGGTGGCCAGCGCCGCGCCGCGGTTCGACCCGGTCCCTCCTCTGAGCTTGGGATCGCCGATGCCGAGGAACGGCCGTGACGCCTTGGCCCGCTTGGCGAAGCGGCGCAGCGCCCTGAGCGAGGAGACCGCGGGCAGCGTCGTCATGGCATAGG
>JAJFGM010000842.1 GCA_021776145.1 Kiloniellaceae bacterium
CGCTCACTTGAAGGATCTGTGACGCCATGACGCCACTTCGGCCCTACTTCGAACGATATATGGATGCCTATTTGGCGTGCGATCCTGGCAAATTCGGCGGCTTCTTCGACTTTCCCTGCCTGATCGTCGACAGCAGAGGCGATCATATCCTGAGCGATCTGCATGATCTCGAGGACTACGAAAGGCCCTTCTTGGAACACCTGAAGGACAAGGGCCTCAGCGCCATCGAGTACGAAGAACTGGCGGCGCGGCAGGTCAACGAGTCGGACTGTTTCTGCACGAACCGCTACAGGATCTTCGGCCGTGACCGCCAGTTGATCGGCGATATGGAGTATCACTACTTCCTGGCCGGCACGACCGGCGACTGGCACATCAAGTTCGCCCGCATGGGACAGCTACGTCACTGGACGACGTGAGGGCCGATCGGACGCATACGCTTGGTCGGGCACGAAACGCCGTGGCACTGGACCGCTAGGCCTTATCGACCAAGCGGGCGAGGATCAAGCGGATCGCCGCCTTGTAGTCGTCCGCCGCGCTGCCTTCGGCCATGGCCAGCGCCGCTCGATCGAACGCCGCCGAAAGAACATCGCTTAAGGCATCGAGCGGCAAGTCCGTCGACATAGCGTAGGCCAATCCTTGCCGTAGTTCTTCGCCGCCTGTCTCCTTGTCGATGCGGTTCATTTCCGCGTGTCCCAGCACCGAAGGTCCGTCGAGTAGCAACAGGCGCGTGCGTCCCGGCTCGGCCATGGCGGCAAAATAGGCTTCCGCCCCCGCTGTCAAAGCTTCGAGGGCGGAACTGCTTTGGGTCGTGTCCTTTTCAATTCGGGCCGCAACGGTTTGGGCCTCTTCCCGCACCACGGCGCGGAACAGATCCGCCTTGTCGGCAAAGTGATGGTAAAGCGCCCCGCGGGTAACTTTTGCCCGGGCGACAATCTCCGGAGTCCCGGTCTCAGCATAACCCTTTTCGACAAAAAGCGCCTGCGCCGCCGCGGTCAAGGCGGCCCGGGTTGCGTGCCTGCGTTCCAGGTTCGAGCGTCGCGGCAAATCTGTTTGCATACATGCAGCCTGTATGTTATTTAACATTAACATACATTGTGTATGTTAATGTACCAAGGAGCAAGCCCCATGAAATGCACGCAATTCTATCCCGTCATCATGACCGACGATGTCGCCGGCACGGCCCAATTTTACCGGGACCACTTTCGTTTCATTCCAAGCTTCGAAAGCGAATGGTACGTCCATCTGCAATCGAGCGAAGACGAAAGCGTCAACATCGCGGTTCTGCAAGGCGACCATGAAACCATCCCCGAGGCGGCGCGTGGCCGTGTTTCCGGCCTCCTGATCAATTTCGAGGTGGAGGACGTCGATCAGGAATTCGCGCGTGCGGGAAGGGCCGGCCTGCCGATCCTCTTACCCTTGAAGGACGAGCCATTCGGGCAGCGGCATTTCATCACACAGGATCCCAACGGTGTCCTGATCGACGTGGTCAAACCGATCCCGCCGACGGGCGCATTCACGGCCCAATACTCGGGGTCCGCGCTTCCTACTTGACGCCAAGCGAACCGCGCATCGCGCGTTTGGGGACAGCTGATTGCCGTTGGCACCGGGCCACCTGGCGATCGCCGACAAGATGGCCTGACAGGAATCAGTCAGGCGCCGCGCGCTTTTTCGAAACCGCCCAGAACGTTGGTCAGGTTGCGGCCCAGCGCGTCGTTGAGGTAACCGCCCTCCTGCACCAGAACGCTCGGCAAACCGAGTGAGCCAATGGCGCGGCCAATCTGGGTGAATCCGTCGCTGGTCACCGCCAGACCGGCCAGGGGGTCGGCCTCGTGGGCATCCAGCCCGAGCGCCACAACCAGGGCGGCCGGCGCGAAGGCGCGAATCCGCGCAAAGGCGGGCTCGAGGGCCAGCAGAAAGGCCTCGTCGCCGCTGCCGCGCGGTAAGGGCAGGTTCAGGTTGAAACCGAGACCGGGGCCGGCGCCGCGCTCCCCCGCGTGGCCCCAGAAGAAAGGGTAGAACCGCGCGGGATCGGCGTGCAGCGACACCGTCAGAACATCGGCGCGTTCGTAGAAGATGCCCTGGGTGCCATTGCCGTGGTGCAGGTCGACATCAAGGATGGCGACGTGTTCGAGGTGACGACGCAGAAACTGAGCAGCGATGGCGCTGTTGTTGAGAAAGCAAAACCCGCCAGCCATGTCGGCGAAGGCATGGTGACCTGGCGGCCGACACAAGGCATAGGCGGCCGGCGCCCCGTCAAGCACGAGTTGCGCGGCATTGACCGCCAGGTCCGCCGCCGCCAGGGCCGCGCTCCAGGTGCCCTCGGAAATCGGACAAGCGGTGTCGGCCATGTGATAGCCGGCCTGGCCGACCGCCGAGTCGGGATAGCCGGCGCCGCAGCCGTTGGGATGAACGTTGGGGATCACCTCGTCCGAGGCCCCCTCGATGCGCCGCCAACGCGGGTAAATGTTCTGCAGGAACTGCAGATACTCCGGCGTGTGTACGGCGGCGGCGGGAGCCAAGCCGAAGTCGCGCACCGGCGCCATCAGGTCGTGACCGGCGTCGCGCGCCGCCGCGAGAAGCGCATCGGCGCGCCCCGGCACCTCGGGACTGTCGTGTCGCGCGCCGCTGACCAGGAAGTTGCGCGGATGGTGCTGCCTGTGGCTTTCGTTGAAAACGACTTTCATACCTATCGATGTCCGCTTCTGATTCGTCTTTTAGGCTGGGCTCAAAAACCGACGCGGTCGCCGCCCTTGAGCGCCAGCAATTCGCGGGTCTCGTCCGGCGTCGCCACCTCAAGCGACAGGTTCTCGACGATCTCTCGAATGCGGGTCACCTGCTCGGCGTTGGATTTGGCCATCTGTCCCTTGCCGAGATAGAGACTGTCTTCCAAGCCGACCCGGACACTGCCGCCAAGGATCGCGCCCATGGTGATCAGCGACATCTGATGCCGCCCGGCGCCGAGCACGGAAAACCGGTAGGCGTCGCCGAACAGCTTGTCGGCGATGTTCTTCATGTGCGTGAGGTTTTCCGGGTCCGGACCGATGCCGCCAAGCACGCCAAAAATGAACTGTACGAAGAGCGGCGGCTTGACCAGGCCGCGATCGAGGAAGTGGGCCAGGGTGTAGAGATGCCCGACATCGTAACACTCGAACTCGAACCGCGTGCCGTGCCCCTCGCCGAGTTCGGTTAGCACGCGCTCGATATCGAGAAACGTGTTCTTGAAAATGAAGTCGCGTGTGCTTTCCAGATATTTCGGCTCCCAATCGTGCTTCCAGTTCGTGAATTTGTCGGCCGCGGGAAAAAGGCCGAAGTTCATCGAGCCCATATTGAGCGAGCACATCTCGGGGCTGGCGCGCAGGGGTGCCGCCAGGCGCTGATCGAGGGTCATATGGTGGCCGCCGCCGGTGGTGATGTTGACCACCGCGTTGGTCGCCTGCTTGATGCGCGGCAGGAAGGCCATGAAGACCTCCGGATCCGGGGTCGGACTGCCGTCCGCGGGATTGCGCGCATGCAGGTGCAGCACCGAGGCGCCGGCCTCGGCGGCGCCGATAGCACCCTCGGCGATCTCGTCGGGCGTAATCGGAAGGTGATCCGACATCGTCGGCGTGTGGATCGAGCCGGTGACGGCACAGGTGATGATGACCTTGTTGGCAGCCATTTTCTTGACCTTTCGCTCTCCCAGGACAGATGTGCCGCGGCAGCCTTCGAGCCCCGAAGCTTTGCCGGATCATAGGCGGCTGTACCCGCGACCCCAAGACCCTTTCTTGTGAATTCTCCAGCTGATAGGGGAGCCTTTAGCCGGCAAGTTTCGCGAAGAGATCCATAAGCGGAGACGCCAGTGCCGGCGCGATCATGGCGATGATCGGTCGCCAGACGGCTTTGAGGTTCTTCGAAACGCGGCCCAGGTTCAAAGCCAGGCGCGACCATAGCACGGTGGCCTGTGCCCCTGGCCCCGACGCCTCATCGGAAAGGCCCATGAGCGCGACAAACCCCGGCGCAAAGGTGGCAAGTAAAGTGGCCGAGAACAACAGGCCGGCGCCTGTCGAAAGTGATTGCGCAAGCTGCCCATAGAACTTTGCCGCGCCGTGCTCCGGCGAGACGAAGAAGTGCGCCGGTAAGGTGAAAAAGGCGCGCGCCGTGATCACCGAAGACACCAGGACAAGGCTCAACGCCACCAGGTCGCGATGCAGGATCTTGGACAAACCTGATATGGTAGCCGCTGGTTTGTCCTCCGTCTCGAGGCGCGGCGAAAACAGGAGCGCGTGAAACGACCCTGACGCCAGATTGACGACAAATATGCCCAGAGTGGTGGGAAACAACAGCGCAAGGGTTAAATAGGCCGCCGCCTCGCCATTGGCCGCGAACGCCGGCAACGGCGCGTCAGTCAGGGCGAGTATGGCCGACAGCGGTTCGATCATGTAGCCGCTAAACGCGGTATCGCCTCTAATAACGGCAACCACCGCCAGACTCACCAGGGCGGCGAAGGCCAGGCTGAGAACCACTTTCGGGCCGCAGGCGGCTTGCGCCGTCAAGCGAGAGAGGAAATACAGCCCAACCACGAGGCATGCCAAGACGTGGACAAAGACATGGACGCCGTACTCGAAGAAGAAAATGCTCGCATAGCCCTTGACCGCCGGCGAGAAGACCGCCTCGTTCTCCCAGGTCTCCGCCGACAATAGGGCATCGGCCGCGACACTGCCGGCGGTAAAGACCTCGGCGATGGCAAGGAACAGAACAAGCGGGAGGACGGCAAAGGTTACGCAGAGCAGCCATACGGCCAAGCCACCCTTCACGAGTGCATTGCCGGTCGGTCCCGCTTCGTCACCCATGCCCTAGCCCATCCGCGACCGAAGACACTGGTGATACCATCAGCGCGGGCAGCCACGTGCCTTCCTCAACTCCGTTCATAACACGGTCTTTGGCAAGGTTCTCGTCAAATCCGCCGGCCCCTGCGCCTTGGCGGCAACGTCGAGCGGCGGTCAGACCACGCCGGCGGCGCGCAGTTCGTCGGCATAGGCTTGCAGAGTCTCCGCAAGCCGGCCGACGATTTCGTCGATCTGCGCGCTGTCGACGATCAGCGCCGGTGTGATCATCAGCCAGTCGCCGTACTTGCCGCCGCTGGTGCGGCGGGTATAGAGGACGAGCCCGCGCTCTCGGGCCAAAGCGCCGATCCGCGTCGGAGCCTGTAGTTCCAACGGGATCATCGCCTTGCTGTCCTTGTCGGCGACGATCTCGATGGCTTGCAACAGCCCCCGGCCGCGGACGTCACCGACGATCGGCGAGGCCTCGCACAGGGCATTCAGGCGTCGCCGCAATTCGGCGCCCTTTTCACGGGCATTGGCGATGAGGCCGCGCTCGATCACCTCGTCGAGCACGGCCGCGCCGATGGCGCAGGTCATGGGATTGGCGTTGTAGGTGTGTCCGTGCAGGAAGCCGCCGGACTCGACCACGGCGTCGACCATCTCGGCCGAGGCCAGCATCATGCCGAGCGGCGTATAGCCGGCACCGATGCCCTTGGCCAGGGCGACGATATCGGGCCGCGCCCCTGGCCAATGATCGGAAGCGAGAAAGGCGCCCGTTCGCCCGGCCCCGGACATCACTTCGTCACAGATCATCAACACGCCGTAAGTGTCGCAGATCTCGCGCACCCGCAGATAATAAAAGTCCGGCGCCACAAGGGCGCCAGTGGCCAACCCGCCAACCGGCTCGTAAATGAAGGCCAGGACCGTCTCCGGCCCCTGGCGTTCGATCTCGTCTTTCAGGGCCTCGGCGGCAAAGGCGGCATAACTTTCGCCATCGTGGCCCGCCGGGAAGCGGTAGCTGAGCGGCGCCGGGATCTTCGGCATCGAGCGCATCATTGGTCCAAAGACTTCTTCGGCGACCGTGTCGCCAGTCAACGCCAAGGCACCCAGGGTGCCGCCATGATAGGATGGCATGCGCGAGATGACCTTGCAGCGGCTCGGCTCGCCGCGGGTCAGCGCCACTTGCCGGGCGAACTTGATGCAGCTCTCCACCGCCTCGGACCCGCCGGACACTGGAAACAACCGCTCGAGCCCGGGCCCCGCCAGGCCGGCGACCCGTTCGGCCAGCGTCAGGTTGGCCTCGCTGACAAAAGCGCTGGGGCAGGCAAATCCGGTGCGCCGGGCCTGTTCCGCCATGGCGGCGATGACGCGCGGATTACAGTGGCCAAGGTTGCTGACAACCGGGCCGGACGAGACATCGATATAGCGCCGCCCGCTGTCGTCCCACATGTAGAGACCCTCGGCGCGGGCAATGGTCGGCTTCTGCGGTCGGCCGGCGAAAAAGGCTTGAATCGGCGCCCCACGGGCTGGCCCCCGGCCGTCGCGGGCGTCCGCGCTCGCTTCGCTTTCGCTCAAGTCCTCATCCTCCGGCTAATGACGGTTTGCGGCTAACGATTTACGGCGGCAGCTTAGAACGCCGTGGGGGACAAACCCACGAAAACCTCGCCCCCAACCGCGATCCCCAATTGCGTCGCGGGGCTTGAAAGCGGAACTGGCAGGTCCATAGTTACCCATAACCTTCGCCTGTTTCCTAGATCGGTATGCGTTCGGTTGGAATCGCATTAGGCGATCCAACCATGCGCATGAAACTGATCTAACCACTGGAAGTGTCGGGCGAAGGGCGGATTCAGATGTTCTTGTGAGACTCGTTGCGCCCGAACTTCCATAACTCAATCTGGCCGATCCGGCTCGCCCTGTTATCGGCGGCACTCTTCCTTGTGATCGCCCGCGCCGAAGCTGGCCCGCCAACGCTGCACGGCGAACAGGACCAGTTCGTTGTCATCGAGCCAGCCAAGGCGGCACCCCTAAGCCCCATCCTCGATGGCACCGGGCGGCGCCTCGACCTCACCGCCTTCCGCGGCCGCGTCGTTCTGCTCAATCTGTGGGCCACCTGGTGTGGCCCTTGTGTGCGCGAAATGCCGTCCCTGGACCGCTTGCAGGCAGCCTTCGGCGGCGTCGGGCTGAGCGTCGTGGCGCTCTCGATCGATCGCGGCGGCGCTACCACTGTACGTCCGTTTTTCGCGCGCCTGGGACTGAAGAATCTGGACATCTACCTCGACCCCAACGCGGTCAGTATCAGCCTCTTCGCGGCGCCAGGCCTGCCGGCCAGCTATATCCTCGACCGCGATGGCCGCCTGCGCGGTCGCTTGGGCGGCGCCGCCGCGTGGGACTCGCCACAGGCCAGGGCCTTGTTACGGCACTATTTGGACGGCGAATAAGGGGACGCGGGGGGTCAGGCCTGACTGTCGCACAAGCGGCGCACCAACTCGGGCACCTGTTCCGCCGCGAGGTTGGCGAAGGCGACACGCAGATAGTCGTCCTGGCCCGGCCCGAACATGCTGCCGGGCAGGCATAACAGGTTCTGCTCGTCGACCAGCTGTCGCGCCACGTCGCTGGCGCCGACGCCAGCGAAGGGGTGGCGCAAGTAGGCGAAGTAGGCGCCGCAACTGACCAACTCGTAGGTCAGATCGTTGCGTTGGAACGCGGCCCGCAGCGCCTCGCCGCGCGTCTGCATGAGGCCTCGCTTCTCGGCGCACCAATCGCGCAATTCGCGCAGGCCGTAGAGCGCCGCCAGCTGGCCGATGTGCGGCGCGCAGATGGCGACGCAGTCCATGATCTTGCCGATCTCGGCCTTCAGGGCGGGGCCGCAAATGATGGAGCCGACACGGTAGCCGGTGAGACTGAAAACCTTGGAGAAGCTGTAGAGCTGAACGAAGGTCTCGGGCC
The DNA here is from genome assembly GCA_021776145.1 of Kiloniellaceae bacterium. Lineage (GTDB taxonomy): Bacteria > Pseudomonadota > Alphaproteobacteria > Kiloniellales > Kiloniellaceae > JAJFGM01. Next base: position 7,749 of record JAJFGM010000842.1, read on the forward strand.
AATCGTCCGTGGCGAAAAGGCCGTGCGGCGGCGCCGCCTCGGGACGGAAGTCCTTGTAGGTCTCGTCGACGACCAGGGCCAGGCCGCGCGCCCGCGCGAGGTCGTGAAAGGCGGCGATTACCTCAGCGGGATAAACCGCGCCAGTCGGGTTGTTCGGCGTCACCAGGACGATGGCGCGGGTCCGCGTCGTGATCAGTGCTTCGGCCGCCGCAACGTCGGGAACGCCCCCGGCCGCCGCCGCGAAGGGCAGAAAGACCGCCTTGATGCCCTGCATGCGCAGCCACATTTCGTGGTTGAAGTAATATGGCACCGGCAACAGGACTTCGTCGCCGGGAGAGGCCAGGGCCATGATGGCCAAGCAGAAGGCCTGATTGCAGCCAGCCGTGATCATCACCTGATCCGCCGTCACCCGGCCGTCGTAGTCGCCGCTCATATGCGCGGCCAGGGCCGTGCGCAGGACCGGCAATCCATCGATATCGGTATAGGTCGCCGTATCCGGCGCCACGGCCCGTTCGGCAAGATGCGCCGTCAGCGTCGCGGCCGGCGGATAGCTGGGCACGGCCTGGGCGACATCGAGCAGCGGCTTGTCGGCCGGAAAGGCGCGGCCGGCGACCCAGCCCGCCGCTTCGGCAATGGGCGGCGGCGCCACCGCGCCGACCGCTGAATTCAACCTATAAACCATCTCTAACCCAAACCGAACGTTACGACCCAAAAAAAGCCGACGCCCGGCATGTGAAGATATCGTCGCCAGCCTGTCAACCGAACCTCCATTTCTCTGCCCATCGCCGCCGTGCCGGTCGAACTGCCCCACAAAACGTGCTAATACTGTCCGGCGGAAGTATCGACTCCCATAGACGGCCTTCCGAGGCTTCCGGCAAGGCGCGTGCCGCGCCGCGATGCTGGGCGCATCGCAAGCGGCGCGCA
>JAJFGM010000843.1 GCA_021776145.1 Kiloniellaceae bacterium
TTGCCGGAAGCCTCGGAAGGCCGTCTATGGGAGTCGATACTTCCGCCGGACAGTACTAGTGGCTGTCGAACGGGCTAACCCGCCACCATCGACTTGAGCTGGCGGTTGGCCACCGCCAGCATGGCGAAATCCGGTGTCCCGGCGGCGCGTAACTCGAGCAGCAGCTGCTCGGTACGCGTGACCATGGGCCGGCGTTCGTCGGACCAGTCGTCGATGGCAGATTCAGCGGCTGCGGCCGATGAATTGCCATCGAGCATGCGTGACGTCAGCTCGCTTTGGTGGCCGTAGAGGTCGTCGACGATCGCAGTCACGGCCAGTTTGTCCCAGGCCGTGTCTGTGGGCAGATGTCCGGCCGCGCGGCGCAGCCAATCGAAGCCGAAACGCTCGCCAACCTGGAAAAAGGCCTTGCCGACCTCGATGACAGGCAAGCCGGCTGCCGCGGCGATGCGAACAATGTCGCAGGCCGCCGACAGGAAGCCGAGGCCGGCGACTTTCTTCGCCATTTCCGTCTTCACGCCCTGCCCGATATAGCCGTCGGCGCGCTCTCGCAGGACCCGCAGGTCGTCCTGCGAGAGCAGGACGTCGAGATTTTTCATGATGCTACGCACGCCATCGCCATACTTGGCGATGAGAGTTTCTATACCCAGGGGGTGACCCTCTTCGCGCAGCAGCCAAACCGCGACACGCTCCAACAGGCGGCCGCTCTCGACCAGGAGCACGGATTGCAGCAATGCGGGAACCTTGTTGTCCAGAGCTTCGATTTCCCGCCACAGGTCGCGGATTCCGAAGATCTCGCGGGCGACGATATAGGATTTGGTGATCTCGTCCGAAGGCATTCCGGTTTTCTCGCGCACCTCGTGGGCGAAGGTGATGCCGACACGGTTGATCAGGTCGTTGGTAATAACTGTCGAGACGATCTCGCGGCGCAGTCGGTGCTCCTTGATTTCGGCGGCAAACTTGCCGCGCAGCGGTGCCGGGAAATAGTGGATGAGGTCGCCGAGAAAATAGGGGTCGTCCGGCAGGTCGGAGGCGAGGAGCTCGTCATAGTGCACGATCTTCGAATAGGAGAGCAGCACCGCCAGCTCCGGCCGCGTCAGACCGATTTCCATTTTTGTGCGTTCGGTGATGGTTTCGTCGTCCGGCAAATTCTCGATCGCGCGATCGAGCTGGCCTGCCTTTTCCAGCGTTCGCATGAATCGGGCCAAACGGTCCAGAAGGTGCGCGCCAAGCTGGTGCGTGACGGTGATCGCCTGTGACTGAAGATAGTTATCGCGCAGACATTGTTCGGCGACCTCGTCGGTCATACGCTCGAGCAGCCGGTCGCGCTGTCGGCGCGACATGCCGCCGGCCTGCTCGACTGCACCGAGCAGAATCTTGATATTGACTTCGTGGTCCGAGCAATCGACGCCGGCGGAATTGTCGATGGAGTCGGTGTTGCATTGCCCGCCGTTCAATGCGAACTCGATGCGCCCCCGCTGCGTCATGCCGAGATTGGCACCCTCGCCAACGATGTGTCCGCGGACCTGTTTGCCATTGACACGCAGCGCATCGTTGGCACGGTCGCCGACGTCGAGGTCGGTTTCGTCGCTGGCCTTTACGTAGGTGCCAATGCCGCCGAACCAGATCAGCTCGACCTGCGCCAACAGCATCGCCTTGATCAGCTCGTTGGGTGTGACCTGCTCTGTGTCCAGCTCGAAAGCGTCACGCATCTGCGCGGTGGTTTTGATCGATTTGGCGTGGCGGTCGAATACACCGCCACCGGTCGAGATCAGCTTCTTGTCGTAGTCGGTCCAGGTCGTACCCGGCGTATCGAACAGGCGCTGGCGCTCCTTCCAACTGGCCGCCGGGTCGGGATTGGGGTCGACGAAGATATGGATGTGGTTGAAGGCGCCGAGCAACTTGGTGTGCTTGGACAGCAGCATACCATTGCCGAAGACATCACCCGACATATCGCCGCAGCCGATGCAGGTGAAATCCTGCGTCTGGATGTCCTTGCCGCGCTCGCGGAAATGGCGTTTCACCGATTCCCAGGCGCCGCGCGCCGTGATGCCCATCTTCTTGTGGTCGTATCCCGCCGAACCGCACGAGGCAAATGCATCGTCCAGCCAGTGGCCGTACTCGATCGAGACCGAATTGGCGATGTCGGAGAAGGTCGCGGTCCCCTTGTCGGCGGCGACCACCAAATAGGGGTCGGCGCCGTCGAGGCGCACAACCGATTTCGGGGCGACGACTTTTGTGCCGCGAAGATTGTCGGTTATATCGAGGAGGCCGCGAATGAAGGTCTTGTAGCATTCGATCCCTTCGGCGAGGAAAGCGTCACGTCCGGCCTGCGCCGGCGGCGGACTCTTGACGACAAAGCCGCCTTTCGATCCAACCGGGACGATGACCGCGTTCTTGACCTGTTGCGCCTTAACCAGACCGAGGATCTCGGTGCGGAAGTCCTCGCGTCGATCGGACCAACGCAAGCCGCCGCGCGCCACCATGCCGAACCTGAGATGAACACCCTCGACGCGCGGACCGTAAACGAAAATCTCTCGGAACGGTCGCGGTCGCGGCAATTCCTCAATGGCACGGGAGTCGAACTTGAAGGAACAGTAAGACTTCTCGCCGCCGCCCTCGGCCGATTGATAGAAATTGGTACGAAGTGTGGTGTCGATGAGGTTGAGGTAGCGCCGGATAATCCGGTCCTCGTCGAGGTTGGCGACGGTTTCGAGCTGTTGCAGAATCGCCGTGCGTACCCGATCGCCACTGCGCCCACCCTGGTGCTGGCGCGCAGGGTCGAAGCGTATTTCGAAAAGCTCGACCAGCATCGCGGCGATCTTCGGATTGCGCGCCAGCGTGGATTCCATATAGGACTGGCTGAAGGGGATGCGGGCCTGACGCAGATACTTGCAATAGGCGCGCAGAATGATGACGGCACGCGCCGTCAGGCCGGCCTGCAGCACAAGCTTGTTGAAGCCGTCATTTTCCATGCCGCCATGCCACACGCGCGAAAAGGCGTCGTGAAAATGCGCCCGGATACCGTCGAGGTCGATGGCGCCGGCGTTCTGCGCCAGCATATCGAAATCGTGGATCCAGATCGTTCCCTTGTGCCCGGCCGGTTGGACCTCGTAAGGCACCTCGCCGATCACTTTCAGGCCCATGTTCTCCAGCATCGGCAGAATGTCCGAGAGCGGCACCGGATCACCGGCAACATAGATCTTAAAATGCACGATCGATGCGGCTTTGCCGGCCGGGCGATAGAGATTCATCGCCATGCCGTCACCGCTCATCGCTTCCTCGATACAGGCGATGTCGTGCAGTGCCGGCCCGGCTTCGAAGTGATCCTGATAACTGATCGGAAAGGCGCGCTCAAAGCGGTCGAGACACTTCAAGCCACGCTCTTCGCCACGTTCCTTGATCAAGGCCCGCTCCAGGTAATCGCTCCACGATCGCGAGGCCTCGACCAGAGCGGCTTCCACGGCGTCGCGGTCATAGTCTGGAATGCGCCCCTCGCGAGTGCTGACGATGACATGCAGGCGCGCCAGGGCGGCGTCGGTCAGTTGCGTCGAAAAAGTCGCGATTTCACCGTCGAACGACTTCGCGAGGATGTCCTGGAGCTTCAGCCGGAGCCGCGTGTCGAAACGGTCGCGTGGCACGTAGACCATGCAGGAGACCGAGCGCTCGAAGGGATCGAGGCGCAAAAACAGCGCGGTGCGCTGGCGCTCCTGCAGGTGCAGAACACCCAGCGAGATCTCTTGCAAATCGTCGATCGAAATTTCGAATAGCTCGTCGCGCGGATAGGTCTCAAGGATGTGCATCAGAGCCTTGCCGTCATGGCTGCCCGGCGCGAAGTTCGCGCGTTTTGCAACGGCGGCGACTTTGTGGCGCAGCAGCGGAATGTCGTTTGGACTGCGCGAATAGGCGACCGAGGTGAAGAGCCCGATAAAAAGCCGTTCGCCGACGACGCGGCCACGCTTGTCGAACAGTTTCACGGCGATGGTGTCCATATGCACGGAACGGTGCACCATTGAGCGGCGGTTCGCCTTGGTAATGCGGAGCACTTCCGGCGCCTGCAGGAAATCCCGAACCTCCGGCGGCAGCTGGCCAAGGTTGCGCAAGGCATCGAAGACGCGAACATTCGAGTCGCGCAGAACACCCAATCCGCTGGCCTTGTCGATGCGCGAGACGGCGCGCGTACCACGCCCTTCGAAACGGTATTCGCGGTAGCCCAGATAGGTGAAATGATCGTCGTCCATCCACCGGAGAAAGGCCAGGGCCTCACTGATCTCCGAACCCGGCAGGTCCGGCGGTTCATGTTCCAACTCGCCGATAAGATCGTGGCAGCGGAGCCGCATCAGGCGCCAGTCTTCGACGGCGGCGCGAACAGCCGCCATCACTTTGGCGAGGCCGGCGGCGATTTTGGCGCAGCCATCCGACGACTGCTCGCTGATCTGCACGTGCATGACCGATTCGCGCTGCGCGCCGATGACCGCCGCGCCGGTTTGCAGGGCCGTCATTCGCCCTTTGGCACTGCGTTTCAGCGTCACCATCGGATGGATCACCAGGTGGACTTCCGCCCCTAGACGGTTGATTTCCGAGGTGACCGAATCGACCAGAAACGGCATGTCGTCGTTGATGATCTCGACAATGGTATGGGAAGAGGTCCAACCATCCGACTTTTCCTGCGGATTGTAGACTTTGATCTTGGCCTGTCCCTGCGGGCGCTGATCTAGGGTTTTCCACATGGCCAAGACACCGCCGGCCAGGTTTGCCAAAGTCTCGCCGCGGACATCGTCGGGAGGCACATTGGCAAAGAACTGCCGCACGAAGGCTTCGACGGCTTTCGCCTTGGCGCTGCTGACCTGCTTCTTCGCCAAGGTTGCGACACGGCCAATGTAGCTGGATTTTTGATTCTTGCCTGTGGCGGCCATCTTACAGCACCCTCTCGCGCGGACTCGATTTTTTGGGGAAATCGGCTTGGGGATAGTCGGCGGTACGAAATCGGCCACCTTCTCGATTCGGCCGACTGCTGCAAAGGCTAACCCAATCCCCGTCGCCAGTGGAATAATATAAATGCCATTAAACCGCCGCGCGCCGGGATTTCTTGCCAATTAACGCACGGCTTGGCTATGAAAGCGTCCAAAAGGAGTTAAACGGTAGTCTACGGTGTTGTATGGCCTTGAGCGACGCCGTGCGTTCACCGGAAATTTTGATCCCACCGCGCTCAAGCACACGAAAGGTTCGCTCCCTTGCTCAATTTGCCCTTCTCCGAACCCGGCACCTTTTATAAAGGCAACTTGCACACCCATTCGACCAGATCGGACGGGACGCATCCGCCCGAAGGCGTGATCGATTTCTACCGCACGGCCGGGTACGACTTCCTCGCCCTCACCGATCACTTCATGGCCAACTACGATTGGCCCGTAACCGATACGCGCGACCTGAGAAGCGAAGGCTTCACGACGCTGATCGCCGCCGAGCTGCACGCGCCGAAAACCGAATTGGGCGAGATATGGCATATCAAGGCCATCGGCCTACCGCTTGATTTCGTGCCACCCTCGCCGGACGAGGATGGTCCGGCGCTGGCCCGACGCGCCGCGGATGCCGGTGCCTTCATCGGCATTGTGCATCCCTCGTGGTACGGCCTGACGCTCGAGGACGCCCGCCGAATTCCCTTCGCCCACGCCATCGAGATCTACAATCACGGCTCCGCCGTCGAGGTCGACCGCGGCAGTGACTGGCCGTTCTGCGATCTTTTGTTGAACGACGGCTGGCGCCTGCAAGGCTATGCCAGCGACGACGCCCATACCCTGACTCACGACTGCCTCGGCGGCTGGGTCCAGGTCAAGGCCGAGTCCCTGGAGCCCGAGCTCCTGCTCGAGGCCCTGAAGAAGGGCCGCTACTACTCCAGCCAGGGCCCCGAGATAAAGGACATCACGGTCGCCGGAGACGAGGTGCGCATAAGCTGCTCGCCGGCAAGCGTCATCTCGATTGCCGGGCGCGGTTCGCGTTCGAAAGGCAAATGCGGCAGCGCCATGACCGAGGCGAGCTTCGACATCGGACGCTACCGCGACGCCTACTTCCGCCTCACGGTGACAGACGACGCGGGCCGCAAGGCCTGGTCCAACCCGGTCTGGATGGAGTGACAACCGCCGCGAAAGCGTTACCGCAAAGAGGCCTCGGCACGGGCGCGAAAATGCGCCAGCGGCGGCGGCGTGGCCCGCGGATCCTTGGCCAGGTCGTCCCAGGCGCGCAACGCGATGGCATCCCTGGCGTGCGGCAGGGCGGCAAATTTCTCCGTGGCGGTGACGTCGAAGGCGCCGCCTTGAACCTGCAGTGAGATCACGGAAGCCGGCGACAGGCGATCGAAATAGCGCGCATTAACGGCGCAGAGATAGCGTTTGGCGGCGACATGCAGGCGTACCGGTTCGGCCGCCTCGGGTCCAAAAAGGCTGGCCAGTGCATTGGCACCACTGTCTTCATGGCGCAAATCGAGACCGCGCGCCGCAGCGCCTTCGTCATCTTCGAGCAAGTGACCGATATCGTGGAACAGCGCCGCCATTATCAGGGCATCAGAGGCACCCGCTCGTTCAGCCAGCGCGGCGCACTGCAGGGCGTGCTGCAACTGGCTTACTTCCGCATCGCCGTAGCGCGCGGCACCCTTGGCGGCGAGAAGATCGAACAGTTCGTCAGGGTCTGTCATGCGATCCTCATCCTGCTAACCCGGGCAACAGCACTTCGTCGTGACCTTGGACAGGCGCGGCTGCCTGTCCCTTGCTTGCCGTGGGCGACCGAAACCCGGCTGGTGGCGCGCCCGACACCACGCGGGGCCAACCAAAAAGGGCTAGGCGGAAGCCGCCTAACCCTTTGGAGTTATTGGAGCGGGCGATGAGATTCGAACTCACGACTTCAACCTTGGCAAGGTTGCGCTCTACCCCTGAGCTACGCCCGCGTATGGTTTCGGGGGATAAACCTTTTCGGCCGCGATTTCAAGCCCTCAGTTGTGCCGACGGCCG
>JAJFGM010000844.1 GCA_021776145.1 Kiloniellaceae bacterium
CGGCCGTCACCTCCTATCGCCGTTCGGCCGAGCTGGCGCCGGGCGCGCACGGACCCTTGGTCAATCTCAGCGGTCTGCTGCTGCAGATGGGCGACGCCGCCGCCGCGCTGCCCGTTGCCCGCGGGGCCGTGCGCGCGACACCGAAGCTCGCGGCGGCCTGGTGCAATCTCGCCGGCGCGCTGATTGAGTGCGGAGAAACGGAGGAAGCGATCGAGGCGGCGCGGCGCGCCTTGATGCTCGATCCGCATAACGTCGAAGCCCACTTTACACTGGGCAAAAGCCTATTGCCCTCACAGCCGGAAGAAGCGGCGGCGGCCTTCCAGCGCGCCATCGAATTGAAGCCCGATCTGAAGGGTGTCCACTATCTCCTGGCCGGCGTCCTCAAGGCCCAGGGCAAAAGGCTGGAGGCGGTGGCGGCCTACCGCGCGGCAATCGCCGTGGATCCCGCGTTTGCCGTCGCCCAAAACGACCTGGCCAACACGCTGAAGGACCTCGGTCGCTACGACGAGGCCGTCGTTGCCTATCGCGCCGCCATCGACGCCGACCCCACCTACGCCGGCGCCGTCAACAACATGGGTGTGACACTGCAGGAACAGGGCAAACTTGCCGAGGCCGCCGCCGCCTTTCAGCGCGCCCTTGAAATAACTCCGGACTACACCGAAGCCTTCCGGAATCTGGCGAACTCAAAACGATTCCATCGGCAAGACGATCTGACCCGGCGCATGCAGGCGCTTGCCGAACGGCCCGACATTGGCGGAGAAGCCAAAATCCATCTCCATTTTGCCCTCGGCAAGGTCCACGGCGATCTCGGCGATACCGAAGCTTCCTTTCGCCACTTCGAAGCCGGGAACAAATTGAAACGCGCGACCTTTACCTACGACCGCAAGGGTGTCGAAGGGTATTTCAAGGATCTCGAGACCTGTTTCGATGTTGACCTTTTCCAGCGGCACTTAAAAAACGGCAATCAGGACGCGACACCGCTGTTCGTCGTTGGTCTTCCGCGTTCGGGCACCACGCTGGTCGAACAGATCCTGGCCAGCCACCCCGACGTATTCGGTGCCGGCGAACTTTCGCTTTTGGGAAATGTAATATTCGGAACGTCGCACCCGAGCGCTTTCGACGATTTCCCCAAAAATCTCGCCAAGGCCGCGGACGCGGACTTATCGCAAGCCGGCCAAGGCTATCTGGAGAACTTGCGGTCACTTTCCCAGTCGCATCGGCATATCGTCGACAAGATGCCGGCCAACTTCCAATTCGTCGGCCTCATCAAACTCATCCTGCCAAAGGCGCGTATCGTCCACTGCGTCCGCAATCCCATCGATACCTGCTTTTCGATCTACAGGAACTATTTTTTCGAACACCAGCCGCACGCCTACGACCTGGAGGATCTTGCCGCCTTCCATAATCTCTATAGTGACCTCATGGCCCACTGGCACAGGGTTCTCCCCGGCTTTGTCTTCGATATCTCGTACGAAAGCCTGGTGGAAACCCAAGAAGAAGAGACCCGACGCCTACTGGATTTTTGCAACCTGTCCTGGGATCCCGCCTGCCTGGAGTTTCACAAACTCGACAAGGCCGTGAAGACCGCCAGTGCCTATCAGGTTCGCCGACCCCTATACAAAACCTCGGTTGCGGCCTGGAAGAACTACGAGACCTATCTGGGGCCGCTGATATCGAAGCTGAAGACCTGATATACGAAACACGCCAGCTTTACCTTCCATTGACCGCGGCGAGACCATCAAAAGAGATTCGATGTCGCCGAGAGACTGTTGGCTCTTCGGTTCGTACAGTCCCGCCGCAACCGTACCTGAACTCGCCCGGACACTGGCGATCGCCCTTCCTTTCGGCTTCCATTGCGTCATTATGGCGCCATGACGCAAACAGCCCACGGCTCCGAGACGCGCCAGGACCGGACGGAGTTCCCCGGTTCGCCGCCCACCGCCGCGCCGGCCTCGGGGACCTATCTGCGCGGCGTCGCGCTGATCCTGCTCGGCGGCACCTGTCTGTCGTTCGGCGGCCTGCTGCTGCGCAACGTGGAGTCGGCGGACGGCTGGCTGGTGCTGTTCTACCGCTCGCTCGCCTTTGCCGCGACGGTGCTGGTTTTCGTCACCTTGCGCTACCGCGGCCGCATCCTTGGCCCCTTCCGCGCCATCGGCGGCAACGGCGCGGCCATCGCCGTGGTGCTCGGCCTGGGTTTCACCGCCTATCTCTTCGCCATCCTTCTGGCGCCCGTCGCCAATGTCCAGATCATCATGAGCTCGGCGCCCTTCTTCGCCGCGCTGCTGGCCTGGATCGTGCTTGGCGAACGGGTTTCGCGGCTAACCTGGATGGCCATTCTCGCGACCATGGCCGGGCTGTCGATCATGGTCGCCGACGGCCTCGCCGGCGGCCATCTGCTGGGCGCGCTGGTGGCGCTGGGCATCCCCCTGTCCTTCGCCGTCATGATCGTCCTGTTGCGCCGCGTGCAACAGCGCGACATGGTGCCGGCGACTTTCTTTGCCGGCCTCGTCGCCGCCGCCATCGCCTTTTTTATGGTCGACGACTTCGCCATCTCGCGCCACGACCTGACTGTCGCGCTGCTGCTTGGCACGGTCCAGGTCGGGCTGGGCTTCATCTTCATCACCATCGGCACGCGCTGGGTGCTCTCGGCCGAGGTCGCCCTGCTGTCCCTCATCGAGACCATCCTGGCGCCGATCTGGGTGTGGATCTTCGTCGACGAGACCCCGACGGGCCTGGCACTGCTGGGCGGCGCTGTGGTGCTCGCGGCAATCGTCGGCCAGGGCGTCGTCGGCCTGCGCCAGCAGCGCGCCGCCGGCGGCCCGGCTCAGTCGAGATAACTTTCCAGCGCCGCGGCCATCTTCTGGGCATCGGTGCCGTGCGGGAAGAGGGTCAGGAACTTGCCGTCGGGGCCCATCAGATGGGTGATCGAGGAGTGGTCGACCAGATAGTCGTCGGCGCCCTCGCCTTCCCCTGGGGAGTCTTCCAGCACCACCTTGCGGCGATGCACGCGGTAGGCGCGGGCGACGGCGGCAATCTCCGCCTCGCTGCCGGTCAGGCCCAGCAAACGCGGATGGAAATGCCTGACATAATCGCGCACCACGGTGACGTCGTCTCGGGCCGGATCGATGGTGATGAAGATCGGCTGGACCCGTTCAGCCGCGTCACCCAAAAGGTCGAGCGCCTGGCTGATGGTCTCCAGCCCGGTCGGGCAGATCGTCGGACAATAGGTGTAACCAAAGTAGATCAGCTGATAGGTGCCGCGGAAGTCGCCGTCGCTGCGCCGCCGGCCATCGTGATCGAGCAGCGAAAAGCGGCCGCCTAACTGCGTCTCCACGGCCGGCGGCACGGCCGCTTTCTGCCCGGCCGCGGCCGGGGCGAGAACCGACCCCGGCAGCGTCAAGAGCAGCGCCACGGCGACGGCGCTCGCCAATCGCCTCATTCTTCCGGCTTCAGCCCGGGGATGCCAAAGACGCCGTCGGCCTTCAAGGTGGCCTTGACGGCGGGATCGTTGCGGAACCACTGGCCGGGCTCGCCAGCGACGGGATTGGCCGTCGCCCAGTCCTTGGTGAACTGATTGGCCCGGCTCCACTTGCCGTCCGGCGCCAGGCGCTTGAACTGCAGGGCGAACAACGGCATCTGCGGGTCCTTGATATAGAGTCCGTCGGCCGTGATGCGCTGGCCGCAGAAGCCGATCAGGTCGCTGGTCGCGCCGGCGAAGATATCCTGGTTCTTGACCACCGGCACCAGGGTGCCATCGTCGAGCAGCAGACCGAGTTGGCGTTTGCCGCCGCCGCAGTTGGCCGGGCAGTCACCGCTCAGTTCGCAGAGAATGTCGACGACCTTGGCGTCGATGCGGGACTTTTCCTCGTACTCGATGCCCCATTCGCTGGCCGCCCGCGCCGGGCCGGCAGCCACAAGATTCGCCGCGCCGGCAACGAGGAAAAGGGCCGCGGCGGCAAGAAGGGATAGGGTTTTCCTGTGCATGGCGATCACTCCCCAAACGGCTGGATGCCGTAGTCTTCGTGGGTCAGGTTGACGATGCCGGCATCGTTGGCGACCTGGCTGACCAGGAGGTAATTGACGCCGTCGCGTTCGTAGAGATCGCCGTCGACGGTCACCTTGTGGGTCTGGATCTTGACGATGGTGGGGTTGGCGACGGTGGTGTCGTCGTCGCCGACTCTCAGCACCATGTAGACCTTGCCGTCCTCGCCGAGGATGCTGACCGGGATTCCGCCGACCGCACACCAGACGGCGCATTGATGGTGCGCGGTGCCTTCCGCAAACATGATCTCGGTCACATAACACCAGGTATCGATGATCTCGCCGGTGACCTGGACCCGCTGCGGCGTCGCTGCCGCCGCGCCGACGCTCCAGGCCAAACCCGCCGCCAACACCGCCGTGTGTAAGAGTTTTTTCATGGCCCTCTTCCTATCTGCCGCACTGCATTGATCTGCATGGCGCATTGATCCGCGTGCCGCGCCCGCCGGCCGTGGGCAAGACGGGGAAACGACGCAGGTAACATTATGGACAGGCGGCTTGCCGCGACAAGCGCACGCGCCTTCACCTTTGCGTCAGATAGGCGTTATCGCATGTGTTCTTGCAGAGCTCTTTGCCGACGACATGGTCGCCGTCCGGCGGCGAGCTCGGCAGGAAATCACGCCAATCCAAAGGTTTCGTGGGACCTGTCCCACCGCGGCAGCCGTCGCCGCTACGGCCGGGGCCCAAATAGCCGGACCTAAAATAGCCGGGCCAAAAATAGCCGATCCGAAGGCGCGCGCCTTCACGACTTCGGGACCGGCGAATTCGAGCCCGGCCGCCGCGGCCGACATCCAGCCTAATTTTTCAGCGGCAGCGAAAGCGGCGAGAGTTCGCTGGCCTGCCGACCGGCCCAGTCGAGTTCGGGTACCTTGGCTTCGGCGCGCAGACGCGCTTGCGAAACCGCTTCGGCCGCCGCGGCATAGTCCAGGTTGACGACGCGCCCGTCGTCGACCACCCGTTCACCGTCGACATAGACGTGCTTGACCGCCCGATCGGCGGCGCTGTTGATCAGCGAGCGCAAGGGATCGCGCAGCGGTTTCATGGCCGGGTGTTCGGCGTCGACGAGCAGCAGGTCGGCCTTGGCCCCGACGGTCAGGCGGCCGATGTCCTCGCGGCCGAGCAGGCGCGCGCCGCCCAGCGTCGCGGCCTCGAAAACCTCGGCGGTGGAGACGATTTCGAGTTGCGGCGAGGCGACGCGGCCGAGTTGCGCCGCGAGCCGCATTTCCTCGAGCATGTTGTGCGGGAAGGTATCGGTACCGATGCCCAGCGTCACCCCGGCACGGCGGTAGGCGCGGAAGTGTTCGAGCAGCATGCCATGGCGAACGAAGACATTCGGGCAGTGGGCGACGCCGCTGCCGCTGTCGGCGAGACGGCCGAGATCTTCGGCCGTGCCCCAACGGATCCAGGAATGGCTGTCGAGAAAAATCGCATGCGCGACAATCGTCGACGGCCCGAGGATACCCTGCGAGTCGAGCCACTGGATTGGCGTGACGCCGTGCCGGCGGGTGATTTCGGCGAATTCCACCATGCTTTGGGCGGCATGGATCTGCAGCGGTATGTCACGCTCCCGGGCGGCGGCCAGATTGTCACGCAAAAGGTCCGGCGTGCAGGTGTCGATCTGCGACGGGGTCATCATCGCGCTCATGCGGCCGCTGCGATGGTTGAGCGCCTGGTCGACCACGTCGAGCGCCGCCTGGAAAGCCGCGCGGCCGCCGTCCTCGGCCCAGGCATATTCGACGACATGGCCGTTGCGGGTGAACCAGCGCGCCGACCGGTTCATTGGCGCCACGCAGCCGCGCAGACCGCTTTGGGCGAAAAGCTCGATCCAGCCGTCGTAGGGGACCGAAAGATCGACCAGGGTCGTCACGCCGCTCAACAGCAGCTCGCAATAGGCCACTTCGGCGCACGCCCGCATGCCCGCGGCATCGGGGTTGAGGACCGGCATGTAGTCGTAAAGCCCGCTGAGGCCCAGACTGGGGTTGCCGGCATCGTCGCCGAATCCCTTGGCCATGGGTTCGGACATGGGGTGGGAATGGATATCGATCAGGCCGGGCAACACACAAAGCCCGCTGCCATCGATTTCCTGGTCGGCACGGCCGCCGTAACCGTGGCCGACGAAGGTGACGCGGTCGCCCTCGAAGGCGATGTCGGCGTCCGCCAGATAACAGTGCCCGCCGGTCTCGGCGTCCCAGGCCACAATCCAGGCCGCGTTTTTGATCAAAATTGTGCTCACCACCGGCGGTTCCTCATGCAAGTGCGGAAAAGAAGGGACCCGGGCGGCGCGCCAACAAAACGCCACCTCGCGGCCATGCGCCAGCGACAAACCGCTGGCGATCATCCCGCAATTTTTTAAACGATGAGCCGAATTTCCGGCCCAACGCCCTACCCGTCGGAACTGGAAAAGGCCGTGGCACCGTTGATTTCGAGCAGGGCGGATTCAACGTCTCGGCTCCGCGCCTCGTCGATTAGGAACTTCACGGCAACGCCCTCCTCCAAACAACGCACGACCTCGGCGGGAATAAGGCCGATCCCATCGATGACCAGACTTATGCGGTCGCCCGCGGCGAGCGGCAGGTCAAGGATCAAGGCCGCCCCGCCGGCCGAGATGTCGCGGATGCCAGCCTTGACACTGTCGGCACCGACGATGGCGTAAAGAAAATTCGCCATTGGGCAGCGCAAGTGGCGGCGACGGGTTGTGTTCATCGGGACCTACGGAATGGCGTTTCGAGGCTGCCGGCGAGGCTGCAGGGAGAACCAAGAGAGCCCCCTATTCTTGCGGCAGCACTGATGTTTCGCAAGCCCGCAGCACGATCTTCAGGCAAAAGACCCGGTCAACGGAAACCGCGAGCCTGCGGCCGCCAAATCGGGTGTCGAAGATTGTCGAGCGCCAAGCATTATACAGCCTAATGTAGAGTCAAGTGGTACAGCATTCAGCGATGTGGCGATTTGCATTGTTATCGACGCCCAGAGACGAATACAATCCGTTGCAAAGGTTGGTGCCGGGCGGATTCGCCCTACCGATGCGTTGTTGCAAATAGCGGGTATTCTCAAATGCCTTTGTAAACGATAAAGTTTGGCTGCGACGCTTCGACGTGAGACAGAAGGAAAAGTCAGGTGCACATCGTTCTCGCAGACGACCACAAGCTGGTTGCCGAGGCACTGCAGGCGTATCTGACAAAGCTGCAGCCGGACATCGTTGTGTCGCGGGCCGAGGATTATCATGGCGCCAGAGAGTACCTGGCCCAAAAAAACAACATCGACATGGTTATCCTGGATCTCAACATGCCCGGGATGAACGGCCTTGAAGGGCTCAGCCTCATGCGCGCCGAGTATCCCGATACGCCGGTCGTGCTGCTATCGGGTCTGGCCAGCAACGAGCAGATTCGCGAGGCCATGGAGCGTGGTGCTTCCGGCTTCATCCCGAAGAACCTGAGCGGCAAGGCCATGCTCGGTGCTCTCGATCTGGTCCTCGCCGGCGAGCACTATGTGCCCTCGGCCATCTTGATGGAACGCCACGGCGGAGCAAGCAACGCTTCCGAGGCGGGGAGTCCGCTGAACGCGCTGACCGATCGCGAGAGTCAGGTTCTGACGCTGCTGATTCGTGGATATTCGAACAAAAAAATCGCCCAGGATCTGGGCCTGAAAGAGATCACCGCGGCATTTCACCTCAAGGGCGTGTTCAAGAAACTCGGGGTGTCCAACCGCACCGAAGCGGTCGTCTCGGCCATCCGGCAGGGCTGGAGTTTCTGATCTCTTGGTTGCGCCGACCCGAAGCTGCCCGGCGTCGGCCGTCATTCCGCGGCACCGCGATCTTCGGTCTGGTGGCCCGACCTAACGGGGCCAGGTCGCCATGATTAGCGACAATTTTTCATTCAGCCCCTGACCGATCAGGCGAACCACCAGCGTTCGACGTTCTTGTCGCCGTCCAGCTCCCAGTTGGCCGCGATCTGATCCGGCAACATAAGCTTGTCGCTGTATGCCTGCACGTAGGACGAAAATAACGGCACGACGGCACCGCCTTCATCGCGCACGATGCTTTGCATCTCGACGTACATGGCACGGCGCTTGGCCTCGTTGAGCTCGGCCCGGGCGGCCAGCAGCAGTTGGTTGAACCTATCGTGCTTCCAATGGGTGTCGTTCCAGCTCGCGTCAGCGGCATAGATCTGCGAAAAGACCCAGTCTTCCGTCGGGCGTCCGCCCCAGTAACACATGCACCAGGGCTTCTTCATCCAGACGTTGCTCCAGTAACCGTCGTCGGGCTCGCGTACGACCTCGATGTTGATACCGGTTGGTGCCGCTTGTTCCTTGTAGAGCACGGCCGCGTCGACGGCGCCCTCGAAGGCCGCATT
>JAJFGM010000845.1 GCA_021776145.1 Kiloniellaceae bacterium
GCAACGCGATCACACCTTCGCGGGGGAGCGCCGCGAGATACCTCGCTGGGTCCGCCTGCCCGTTGAGTTGCGCCAGCAGAGCCGCTTGAAATGCATCTCCTGCGCCTACCGTGTCCAGCACATCGACTGTCGGCGGCACCAGCCGAATCTCGTCGGACCCTCGAAACACATGGATCTCGGACGCGCCGCGCGTCATCACCACCATGGCCGGGCCATCCTGGGCCCAGGACCGCATCACCGCATCGGGATCCTCGCCCGGATACAGCGCCTCGATGTCTTCCTGGCTTGTCTTGATCAGGTCCGCGTGGCGGCGCAGATAGGCGATGCGGCGGCGCCAGAGCGCAGGATCCGGTTCGATGGTAAGGCGCACGTTCGGATCGAGAGAGATGAACCTATGGGACTCACGCTCAGCCAAATTTGCCAAGGCGTCCGCGACCGGTGTGACGACGATGGAGTAGGAACCGAAGTGCAGCCCGTCTATCGTCTCATCGAGGCGCGGCAGGTCCGCCGCGGTCAGGCTGCTGTCTGCCGTGGCGACGCCGTAGAAGGCATAGGAAGGTCCGCCGGCCTTATCCACACCCACGACACTAAGGGCGGTGCGCTGGCCGCTGTGGATCAGATAGTCGGTCTCGACGCCTTCTGTCTCGAGGATCTTTTCGAGACGGGTCCCCAACATGTCGCCGGAAATCCCGGTCAAGAGGCCCGGACGGACACCCAGCCGGGCCATCCCGACGGCGACATTGAAGGGGGAACCGCCGGGTCGAGCATCGAAGCGAAGTCCGCCACCCAACGTTTCATCGGTCATGAACAGATCATAGAGGGCTTCACCGCAGATCAGAAACATCAGAGTGGTCCTCTTTCGGCGGCCTGATGACCAGTGTTGGCTGATGCCGTTGCTGAAATCGAACTCTCAAGCAGCCCCTTGCGCGTCGCGGTCATAGCCACCTTCCGGTTTGTATTTGCCGCAATCCGCCTGCGACCCAGCCAATCTCATTGCCGTCAATGGTGCTCTCTTCTTTCTTCGTCGTCAATAACTAAATCAACTTGATTTATATATTAATTGATACTACCCTGATTTTCATATGACAAAGTCCTTATCAGAACAGACTGAGAACCTGCGGCTTGGTGGCGGCGCCAACCAGACCGGCGCGCGGGCTTACAACGACCGGCTCGTGCTGTCGCTGATTCGTCAGGCGGGTGCGCTGCCCAAGGCCGAACTTGCCCGCATGACAGGCCTTTCGGCACAGACCTTGACCGTGATCGTCAAACGGCTGGAGACGGAGGGACTGTTGATGCCGACGGCGCCGATTCGCGGGCGTGTGGGCCAACCCTCGGTTCCTTACGCACTCAATCCGCGGGGTGCGTTCTCGTTCGGCCTCAAAATCGGGCGGCGCAGCGCCGTGGTGGTCCTGAGCGACTTCACCGGTGCGATCCTGGAGCGCTCGATCCTGCAATATCGCATCCCGACCCCCGACCAGACACTGGCGTTCGCCGAAGCCGAAATCGCGCGCATCAGGAGCGAGCTTGCGCCCGAAGACGAACGTCGGATCATCGGCGTCGGCATCGCCATGCCGTTCGAAATATGGAACTGGAAAGTTACGACCAGCGAGGATGCGTCAGGCCTCGATGCCTGGAAGACCTTCGACATCGATGCGGCCATCGTCGAGGTGACAGGGCTTTTCGTCGTCATGGCGAACGACGCGACGGCAGCTTGCGCCGCGGAATTGCTGGTCTCGCGTAAAAGGCCCTACGCGGACTTTCTCTACATCTACGTCGGCTGGTTTATCGGCGGCGGTCTTGTTTTGGAGGGCTCGCTTTATCCCGGGCAACGCGGAAATTCCGCGGCCATCGGCTCGATCCCAATTAATGGACCCGACGGCGAGCGTCAGGCTTTGCAAATCGCCTCCCTGTCGACTTTGGACGAGACAATACGGCAGGCCTTCCGCGATCCCGATACGCTCCAACGGTACCTGTCGGAACAAGACGAAGCCGGCCCCCTGCCCCTTTGGCTCGATCGATCCGCCCGGGCGATCGCTCAAATCATCGCCAACGGAGCGGCCATTCTGGATCTTCAGGCCGCCTGCATCGATGGGGCATTTCCTCAGGTCTTCCGGGACGCGCTGATCGAGAAAACCGTTGAGGCCTATGGACGCCTCGACCGTCGTGGTCTCTCCGAGATCGAGATCGTTTCCGGGAACATCGGCGAAGGCGCCCGTTCCATGGGTGCGGCAATCCTTCCAATACTCGCGCGCTATTCCCGCGATAGCGGCGTTCTGCTGAAGACCTTGTGAACCGTTCGCGAAATTGGCGCGCTGCACCATCGCGCGATCGAGTGGGCACGACCGGTTTGGACCCAATAGCGTTCGTGCGAAAGTTACAGCGCAGACAGTGAAACGTGGGTCACAAGAAACGCTTATGAACGTTTTTTATAGCGGACTATGAATGCCCGATCTCAGCGAAGCTGTTGGACACGTGATCGGCGAAGGCCTTGCCGGCGAAACCGATCGTCGGGCTCTTGCAAAGGCGGATCTGATAGTGGCCGATATTTGGCAATCCCTGAGTTCGACCGAGCTTTTCGTAGCCCGGAGCCAGCAAACTGACGGGCAAGGGGGCGACCGCCAAATCGGCGAGCAAAGCGGCCAACTGGCCCTGGCAGTTCTCGCAGGTGTAGGCGATCCGATAGCTACGCTTGGCACTGTCCAGCGCGGAGAGTGCCGCGGCGCGCCAAGGGCATCCCTGCCCCGATAACGCCAAGGGAATCGTATCGACGTTCTTGGCGCTTCCGCCCTTCACGCCAACCCATACCAGTGGTTCGGAATAGACGATTTTGCCAGGTGTCGCGCAATTGGTTCTGGCATCCGTCGCCACCAGCGTCAGATCGATCGCATCGCGGTCCAACTGCCGCAGCAGCTCGACACTCGGCGCGAGCACGACATTGACCTCGACCTGCCGGTGTGTTGTGGCAAAACGCGCGAGAATGTTCGGCAAAAAACGCGTGCCAAAATCATCCGGTGCGCCAAAGCGGACCCGGCCTTCAAGCGGTGGAGCACGAAACAGCGATATCGCTTCCTCGTTGGTCCGTAACATCTGCCGGCCATAACCGAGCAGTGCCTCGCCGTCGGGCGTGAGCGCGACGGAGCGGCCTTTGCGCTCGAAGAGCGCCCGGCCCCTCTCGGCCTTGACCGCACTCCTCAGGCGTGTCCGTGAACGGCGCCAACGGCATCGTTCACGGACGGACAGCCGCGCTGCCTTCATGAACCTGGCCTATCAGGACAAGCGAATCCTCGATGACATCGGTGTAACCAGAGACGAAGTCCACTGGGCCACATCCTTGCCGTTGGAAATGAATGCGGCTTTGGCGCTTCGCGAACGTGCGCTGTCGCGTCGACGAACTTCTGGTTAAGCCGGATTGGAGGCTCTGGACGGCCGCCTTGGGCCACCAGAATCCGTGCGGGCACCGAACGAGCGGATTGCTTGTGGTGGTTGGCACCACCGCGGAATCGGCGCCTTGCCGGCGGGCAAAATCTTCGCGGTGAAACAGTCAAAATCTCTGTGTCGAGCCACAAGTGTGTGGACATCCATGACAGCGCAACCGGTCGCGTAGCGAATGTTGGCTGGATGAAAGAACAGGCAGGCGGGCACGCCCTCTTGCCGCATGATGGATTGAAGGCGGCCGAGCCGGTTTGAATTTAATTTCTCGAAGTCAATTTCATCGAACAGTTCATCCGCGGGCGCTTCAATATTTGAATCCATGACGTCCTCCAGGGCAGGATCGATTGATTGCCGGGCCAATGACCCAGCCCTGGCTTCGTAGCAAATTGCCCGGTGTGGGGCAGCCCGAAAGGGCTGCGCTCGGCCATTTCCCGCGGTGGGGTTGCCCGGGGGCAACCCCGTTCTGGATTTGTTGCCGTTCCAATTGGTCGACCCCGCATCTTCGATCCGAAAAATCCGTCACTCGCCCTCCAGGATTCGCTTTAACCCGGCGTTATCAGGGCACGCGATTTTCATTCGTTCGCGGACAACCCATGATAATCTCGCCGGGCGTCATCGAATCACTGGAGTCGGACATGACCTATTACGACCTTGGATCTTACAGTTGGCCGATCACGACGCGGTCTTCCGACGCCCAACTCTGGTTCGATCGCGGGCTGGCCTGGTGCTACGGCTTCAATCACGAGGAAGCCATCGTCTGTTTCGAAAAGGCGCTGGAACAGGATCCCGGCTGTGCCATGGCCCACTGGGGCATCGCCTATGCCACCGGACCGAACTACAACAAACCTTGGGAAGCCTTCGACGACGCGGACAAAAGCAGATCGCTGAAGCGGGCGCTGGCCGCCTCGGCGGCGGCGGCCAAGGCCGCCAAGGGTGGCACGGACATCGAAAAGGCGCTCATCGGCGCGCTCGCCAAGCGCTACCCCGCGCGCGCCGACGAAGAGGACTTCGGGCCGTGGAACGACGACTACGCCAACGCCATGCGCGAGGTCTACAAGACCCACAAGGACGACCTCGACGTCTGCACGCTCTTCGCCGAAGCCATCATGAACCGAACCCCCTGGCAGCTGTGGGACCTGGTCACCGGCAAACCGGCCGAGGGCGCAGATACACTTGAGGCCGTCAAAGTCCTGGAGACCGCCTTTCGCGCGCTCGATGACAAGGGTGCAAACCGGCACGCCGGCCTGCTGCACATGTACATCCACTTGATGGAAATGTCGCCGCATCCCGAACGGGCGCTGAAGGCTGGCGATACGCTACTCGAACTGGTTCCCGACGCCGGACATCTGCTACACATGCCGACCCATATCGATGTCCTCTGCGGCCACTATCACAACGTTGTCGCGCGTAATTCCGCCGCCATCGTCGCCGACCGCAAGTTCCTCGATCGGGCTGGACCGATGAGTTTTTATTCCGCCTACCGCAGCCACAACTATCATTTCAAGGTTTATGGCGCGATGTTCCTCGGCCAATACGGACCGGCCATGCAGGCGGCCGAGGAAATGATCGAGACCCTGCCGGCGGATCTTCTCAAAACCGGCTCACCGCCGATGGCGGACTGGCTCGAGGGTTTCGTGCCGATCAAACAGCACGTCTTGATCCGCTTCGGCAGATGGAAGGAGATCCTCGAACAGGAGCTGCCCGAGGATCAGGAACTCTACTGCGTCACCACCGCGATGATGCGCTATGCCCGGGCCGTCGCCTTCTCGGCGCTCGATAACGCCGATGCCGCCGAGGGCGAGGGCGCCGCGTTCCTCGCGTCACGCGACCGGGTGCCCGAAAGCCGCATGCTCTTCAACAACACCTGCCTCGACATCCTCGCCGTCGCCGAAGCCATGATGACCGGCGAGATCGAGTACCGCCGGGGCAAACATGACGTCGCCTTCGAGAACTTGCGCCGCGCCGTAGAGCTGGACGATTCCCTGCCCTACGACGAGCCCTGGGGCTGGATGCAGCCGACCCGCCATGCCCTGGGTGCCCTCTTGATGGAACAAGGCAAGCTCGCCGAGGCGGAAGCGGTCTACCGCGCCGACCTCGGCCTGGACGGCACGCTGCGCCGCGCCTGCCAACATCCCGAGAACGTTTGGAGCCTGCATGGACTGCATGAATGTTTGACGCGCCGCGACGAAACCATCGAGTCGGCGCACATCAAGCAACGCCTCGATATCGCCGTCGCGCGCTGCGACGTTCCGGTCAAGGCCTCCTGCTTCTGCCGGCTCGAAAAGATGATCTGAACCGGCAAACCTGATTTAACCCTGGCTCAGGCTTTTTCCGGGATGGCCTCCGCCTGGCTCTGCGTTGCCAGATTGGCGTTGTAGTAACGCGGGTCGTGGGTGACTTCGGCGCCCAGCCAGTCCGGCCGCTCGAACGACGAGTCCTCGCTGCTCAGCTCGATCTCGGCAATGACCAGGCCGGCATGGGCACCTTCGAAGACGTCGACTTCCCATAGATCTTTCCCAAGGCGCACGATATGGCGGCACTTTTCGATGACGAGGCCTGTGTGCAGCTGTATGAGATCCCTGGCATCGGCCAGGGGGATTACATACTCGAACTCGGACCGGGTCATGCCGGGCTGTGCGCTCTTGATCGTCAGAAAGGCATCCTTGTCGTCAAAGATGCGAACCCGCATCGTCAGGGCATCGCCACGTGTCAGGTAGGCTTGCCGCACCGCAACGCTGCGCTCGACCCGGGACCGCCAACCCGCGCCCGACACCAGAAACTTGCGCTCGATTTCCTCTGCCATTGTATCGGCGCTGCCCCTACGACGTGGTGGCCGGAACCCGCGACCGGCCCGCGCCGTTCGTCCGTCGGCCCGTCCGTGGCATCTTGCGTGGCCTGCTCTCGTCGGTCCAGGCATTCCAATAGGCCCGCCACCGCGACGTCAGGGCGGCGGTACGTTCCGCATAGAGCCGCGCACCGAGAGCAAAGGAGTCGGTGGCGAGCTGTTTCTCACGGTGCAGAGTGAGGGCGATCAGGGCCACCGCATCCGCCGATGCGCGCATGGCTTTCGGGTCGTCGAGAAGCGTCAAACGAAAGACCTGGAGGTCGTGATGCTGGCCCAGGAGTTCGGCAAGCTGATCGGCAACCTGTTGATGCGCCAGCATCGGCCCCGGCCAAATCGGCACCAGGAGGTTTGCGTGATAGAGGTGAGCCTTGCTTTGCTTGCGCCACTCGTGCATCGCATCTGGGTTTGCCCGTTTGCCGGCCTGGATCATGGCCTTTTGCGCGCCCTTGTAAGTCCGTCCCAAGCCGCCGGCGATTGCATCGAATCCCTCTTTGTCGAGATGCCAGCGACAGGCGCGTCGTTGAATTTCGATCATACGACGGCGGAACCGCGCCAACCTGGCATGGATGTCGTGGCTGCGCTCGATCGCCTCGCGTCGCGTGACCAGGCCTTTGCGCAGCTGCGCCATATCCGCCGGTGGTTTCCGGTCCTCCGAGGCCGCGACCAGGGCGTCGAAGGTCTCGAGCATCACCCCGGCATCGCGCAGGAAGGACAGCTCGCCGGCGGCATCGCGAATTAAGGCATTCTCGGCCTTGAAATCCCCGAACACCGGGCGGACCAGGCGCAACAACCCACGCAGCCGCTTGCAGCGTTTACGCACCTCGTGAACGGTCACATGCGGGTCGCCCTGGTTATCCCCGGCTTCCTTGATCGCACCGTCGATCTGCTCCAGCGCGATCCGCCGCAGCGCCGCCTCCACCGACCGGTCACCGGGTTCGAATAGGTACGCCATGGCTCCCTCCTGCGCCTTGCTTCTTGCCGAAACGGCACCCCGGCGTCCCAGACGCTCGCTGGCGTGTGGGGCCTTTGTGCAACAGATGCTCGAACAAACCCCGCACCGGGACATCGGGGGCTGTCAGAACCAATAATAGACCCAAGAAAGCCTATGGTCTTTGATTCAACGCAGTAGCGGCCCTTTTCTGCGGCGATCGCAAGCACGGTCAAGTATCAGGATTCTGCTTGTGCGCCCGCAACCGCCCCACCGCCCGTCAATCTGCGGTGCACCGCGAGGGCGCCGATGAAGGCCGCATGCCGTGGCGCCGGCTCGATTTCGATCCCCGCCTGGATCAAGCCCCTTTGATAGGCCCCGGCCAAGGCCCCCTCGCCGACCAGGACGACCGGGCCGGACGGCGCGAAAATCTCCCGCGCCTCGCGAATCTCGCAGCCGATGAGCAGGCCGGAGAGAAAGGAACTGGTCTCGGATTCCGGCATCAGGCCGAGCAGCGGCCTGGCGCGCAGGGAAAAGAGACGCGACAGCAGGCGCGCGTCGGCAAGACCGGCCTCTAGACCACGGTCGAAGGCGGTATCCTGTTGCGGCTCGGTCGCGGTCGTCGCCTTGAGCACGGTGGCGGAACGCAGGGCGGCAAATAGATCGCCGGTCAGAAAGGTTGTGAAGCTCAGGATCCGGCCGGCCTCGACCCTTACCCATTTGCTGTGGGTGCCGGGCAGGACGACCAGGCCTGGGTCGGATCGTGACGGCAGGCCGAGGATCTGCGTCTCCTCGCCGCGCATGACATCCGCTGTCCCCTCACCGACATATTTGATGCCGGGCAGGAGTGCGACTTCGCGGTCCGCGCCGAAGGGCACCCGGACAAGTCCGGCGGTCAATTCCGCAATCCCCGCCGGGCACGCGGCATAGGGCACCTCCGCCCAGCCGCCGCGGGCACCGACCATGCCGCTGGCATAGATCGGCAGATCGGGGTAGCGCGACAGCCAGTCGCCGAGGCGTTCGACCAGGGGCCCCGCGAAGTCGCCACCAAAGAGCGCCGCGGCACCCCGGTCGGAGCGCCGTTGTTCCACCACCGCGCCGGCCGCGTCCAGCAGCCCGGCGCGCAACGAGGACGTGCCCCAGTCGACGGCGATTATTTCAAGCACGCTTCCAGGCCCCTTCGGCAACGCGACCAACCGAGAAACGCAAGACTGCGCGCGCACTGCCTGGCTGTAAATGCGTCTGTGACCTAACGCATCAACAGATATACCCCGGCCAAGGCCAGCACAGCGATACCAACGACCCAGATCATCGGGTTGACGCCACCTTTGGCGGCAACGGGTTCTGGCGCCACCGCTGCCGGTGTCGATACAGACGCGGCGGCCGGAACGGCAACCAGACCGCCGAAGGTTTCGAAAAAGTCCTTGGCCATCTTCTTGGCGGTGCCATCGATCAAACGGCTGCCGAGCTGCGCCAGCTTGCCGCCGATATCGGCGTGCACCTGATACTGCAGCAGCGTGGCCGAACCATCCGCGACCAACTGGATCCTGGCGCCGCCTTTCGCGTGTCCGGCGGCACCGCCCTTGCCCTGTCCGGAGATCGAATAGCTCTCGGGCGGCACCAGGTCGGAAAGCGTGACCTGCCCGGTGAACTTCGCCTTTACCGGCCCGACCCTGGCGACGACCTTGGCCTCCATTTCGGTCTGGGAGTGCTTTTCCAAGCTTTCGCAGCCGGGAATGCACTGCTTCAGGATCTCCGGATCGTTGAGCGCCTCATAGACCCGCTCGCGGGGCGCTTCGATCCTGTATTCTCCCGTCATGTCCATAGCTTATGTCCCCAGCTTAACTTTCATTCGAGGCCGATACCGGCGCCGTCTCGGCCTCTGGCCGCGTCGCGCGGCGGCGCAGCGCGGTGATCTCGGCGAGCACCGACAGGGCTATTTCCTCTGGCCCGATGCCGCCGATATCGAGGCCGGCGGGCGAGCGCAGCGCGGCAAGGCGCGCCGCGTCCAGGCCGTCACGTTGGAGCGCCAGCTTGAGCGCCGCCGCCTTGGCGCGCGATCCCACGAAACAGTGGCAAAGCGCCTCGACCCGCAGTGCCGCCTTCAGGGCCGCGCGGTCCTTTTTGCCTTGCGTCGCCACGACCAGGAAACGCTCGCGCGCCGGCGGCAAATCGCCGAGTTCGAAATCCTCGATACGTCGCGCCGCCCGAGTAAAGCCCGACTGGTCCTCGGGCAGCGCGGCAACGACGATGGAAAAGCCGAGCCAGTGGCCAAGGTCGGCGATGGCCCTGGCGATCGGCGATCCGCCGCAGACGACCAGCTGCGGCTGCGGCACGATCGGCTCGAGGAAGATCTCGACGCTGCCGCCGCTGGGGCAACTGCTCTTGAACTGCAGCACGCCGTCGCTGTCGCGCCCGCTGTCGTCCGCGCCTTCGATCTCGGCGGCCGGCTTGACGCGGATAAGGCGCGCCCTGCCCTCGCGCAAGGCATCCACGGCGGCCTCGCGCAGGGCCCGCTTGACGCAGCCGCCGCCGAGCCAACCAATCAGGGTACCGTCGGCTTCGATCAGCGCCTTGGCTCCGGCCTTGGCCGAGGTGGCGTCCTTGGTGCGGGTCACCGTGGCCAGGACAAAGGGCTCCTTGGCCTCGGTCAATTCGGCCTGACGCTCATTGATGTCCGTATACTGTGTGATCATGCGATCCTCACGCAGCCGCTTCCGGTTCGATGGTCAAGTTCACGCGCGCTCCCGCTGCCTTACAAGGCCGCCAGGTCCGCTTCGAGAGCGGCCAGGCTGTGCAGGTCGTGCGCGCGGGCAAAATGATCGATGTAAGGCATGGCGGCGGCCATGCCGCGCGCCGTCGGTTCATAGTCGCGCCATCCGATCAGCGGATTGAGCCAAACCAGGCGGCGCGCCCGCTTCTTCAGACGCGCCAGTTCGGCGGCCAGCGCCTCGGGAGGGTCGGTGTCGTAGCCGTCGCTCATGATGATGACGACGCTGCGCGAATTTATCGCCTGCTGGGCGTAGCGCTCGTTGAAAGTCTTGAGACTGGCGGCGATGCGGGTACCGCCGCCGAAACCCTCGGCGATCAGCGACAGGCGGGCCACGGCGCGCAGCACGCCCTGCTCGCGGAAGACCTCGGTGATCCGCACCAAGCGGGTATGGAACAGATAGGCGTCGCAGACGATGTCCTGGCCCAGCAGGCCGCGCAGAAAGCTGAGGAAGAAACGGCTGTAAACGCGCATCGAGCCCGAAACGTCGACCAGCACCACCAGGTTGACCGGCTTCAGCGGCCGGCGCCGGCGCGCCAGGTCGAGCGCTTCGCCGCCGCGCGGCAGGCTGCGCCGAATGGTCCGGCGCAGATCGATGCCGCGACCGCGTCGGGCCGCCTTGCGGCGCCTGCTGAGACGATAGCGCAAGGCCCGGGCCAGCCGCGCCGCGATCTCTTCCGCCTCGGCGATATCCTGCGGCGACACCAGGCGGCGCAGGTCGGTGCGCTCCAGGCTGTCGCGGCGGCTGGCGATCAAGCCGTCGCTGCCCTCCTCGGCCTCCACCTCCCCAGCCGACTGGCCAAGCGCGGTGCCCTGGGCCTCGCCCGAGACCGGCAAGCGCCGCCCCCAAAGGCTGGCGCCGGGCCGCTTCTGCGGCGGCTGATCCTGGTCTTCGACGAGTGTCGCCTGCTTGATCCCGCGTCCGAACCAATAGGCATCGAAAAGATCGTCGAAACGCTCCCACTCGTCGCGCCCGCCCGACAACATGGTCTTCAGACCGAGCCGCGTCGCCCGAGAATCGGGCGCGTCCAGCAGCGCCAGAAATCGTGCTACGGCGATACTTTCCTCGGGGCCGACCAGGAAACCGTTGAAGCGCAGGTGCGCCAAAAAGCCGCTGACGCGGACGGCGGGCGATGATTGCTGCGTAGCAGGCAATTCACGCCACCTTGCCGACCAGTCGCTGGGTCACCTCTGGGGTGACCGCCTTGAGGTCGATCTCGGTTTTCAGCAGGCAGATCAGACTGGCCTGCACCGTCTCGGGATCGTCTTCCAGGCCCTGCAACTCCAGGCCCGATAGGGCGCGCGCCCAATCCAGGGTCTCGGCGACCCCCGGAACCTTTTCCAGTTCCTCGCGGCGCAATGTCTGCACAAAGCGCACCACCTGACCCAGCAACTGAGCGTCGATATCGGGCAGCCGCGCCTTGACGATGGCGACCTCCTTGTCCTCGTCGGGGAACTCCAGATAGCTGTAAAGGCAGCGGCGGCGCAGGGCATCGGAGAGCACACGCGTCCCGTTCGAGGTCAGAATGACATGCGGGATGCTGCGCGCGGTGATGGTGCCGATTTCCGGCACCGTGACCTGGAAGTCGGACAGCACTTCCAGCAGGAAGGCCTCGAACTCCTCGTCGGCTCGGTCGATCTCGTCGATCAGAAGCACCGGCGACGTTTCGTCCGAGATGGCCTCGAGCAGCGGCCGTTTGAGCAAAAAAGCCTCGGAGAAGATCTGCGCCTCGACCGCCTCGGCGGATTGTCCCTCGCCTTCGCGGGCGCGAATGGCCAGCAACTGGCGTTGGTAGTTCCATTCATAGATCGCCGAATTGGCATCCAGCCCCTCGTAGCACTGCAGGCGGATCAGCCGCGTCGACAGCGCCTCGGCGATGGCCTTGGCGACTTCCGTCTTGCCCACGCCGGCCTGACCTTCAAGGAGCAGCGGCCGCTGCAGTCCGGAGGCCAGCGTCAAGGCCATCGCCAGGCTGTCTTCGGCGATATAGCCGACCCCCGCGAGGTCCTTTTGCAGTTGGTGATAGTCCAGCTTCATGACGCGCCCTGTCCGGTTTACGCGGTTGTCGAGATCGCCGCTCTTCACTCGAGGTCACCGGCCGGAACCGCGCTACGGTCCTGGCCTCGCTCCGCTTAACCGGCGATCCCCAGGTCCCTGGCCGTCTGCCAAACGCGCCAATGGTCGTGCGGCATTTGGGTATGCTTCAAACCGAGATGCGCGAAGGCATCGTTGACGGCATTGGATATGGCCGACACGCCACCGACATTGGGCGATTCGCCGACGCCCTTGGCACCGATGGGATGGTGCGGCGAAGGCGTCTCGGTGAAGTCGGTTTCCCAGACCGGAGTCTCGACCGCCGTCGGCAGAAAGTAGTCCATCAGACTGGCGGTCTTGACGTTGCCGTTTTCGTCGTAGTCGATCTGCTGGCCCATGGCGATGGCCAGCGCCTCGGTCAGGCCACCGTGCACCTGGCCCTCGATGATCATCGGGTTGATGCGCGTGCCGCAGTCGTCGAGCGCATAGAAGCGCCGGATGTCCGTGACCCCGGTGTCGACGTCGACGTCGACGACGCA
>JAJFGM010000846.1 GCA_021776145.1 Kiloniellaceae bacterium
GCAACCAAAGCTGCGCCGAGCCGGCAATAGTACCGTCGAGGCGCGCAACAAAAAGCCGTCGCTCGGGCACCAGAAGCACACCGCGCCAGTAGGTTTCCATGGTCTCGCGCGGCGGCGGCTTGAGCCAGCCAAATCCGCCACCGTCGCGGATAGCGGTTTCGGTTGCATCGCAAAGGTCGTGCAGATCCGTGCCCTTGAACTTGCGCAGGCGCTCGACGGAAACAGGTGGGGCTTTCGCACTCATGGGCGCCATCGCAAGAAATTCGCCAGCAGGCGAAGGCCGGCTTTTTGACTCTTTTCCGGGTGGAATTGGGTACCGATCAGGTTATCCCTGCCGACAATCGCCGCAACCGGCCCTCCATAGTCCACCCCGGCCAAGAGGTGCGTAGGGTCGGCTGGGCGCAGATGATAAGAGTGGACGAAGTAGACATGGGGACGCGCACCCAAGTCGTCCAGGACTGGATGCGCGCCACTTTTGAAGTCCAGCTCGTTCCAACCCATGTGCGGGATCTTCAGAGCCGTGTCATTGGGCCGCAGTGCCACCACATCGCCGGCAATCCAGCCGAAGCCGGGGTGTTCACCATGCTCCAATCCGCGGTCGGCCATGAGCTGCATACCGACGCAGATGCCGAGGAAGGGACGGCCGCGCGTGATGGCTGACTCGCGCAAGGCTTCAACCATGCCCGGCACGGCGTCGAGACCGCGGCGACAGTCGCCGAACGCGCCGACGCCCGGAAGCACCAGTCGCTCGGCCGATCGCGCCACCTCTGGGTCGGAAGTTACAACGACGTTTTGTCCCGTCCCAGACGCGGCGCGCTGCAACGCCTTGGCCGCCGAACGCAGGTTGCCCGACCCGTAATCAATGATTGCGACGCTCATTGCCCCGACGGTCCCCCAGGCCGCCCCTTAGGCAGCTTGCTCGGAACCAACATCGAAACCAACATCGAAACCAACCCTGGGGCATTGACCGGAATTGCCCTTGCCATGACTAGAGGCTGCCCTTGGTCGAGGGCACCTCGTCAGCCTTGCGGGGGTCGATTTCTATGGCTTGGCGCAGGGCTCTCGCCAAAGCCTTGAAAGCCGACTCGATGATGTGATGGCTGTTGTCGCCGTAAAGGTTCTCGACGTGCAGGGTTAGGCCGCCGTGCTGGGCAAAGGCCTGAAACCACTCCTTGAAGAGTTCGGTATCCATCGCGCCGAGCTTGTCGCGGCTGAATTCCACCTTCCAGATCAAGTAAGGGCGGTTTGAGACGTCGAGGGCGACCCGTGTCAAGGTCTCGTCCATGGGAATCAAGGCCGCGCCATAGCGCGTGATGCCACGCCGTTCGCCCAAGGCCCGCGCCAGTGCCTGGCCGAGCACGATACCGCTATCTTCGGTCGTGTGGTGGCCGTCAATATGAAGGTCGCCTTCGGCCTTCAAGGTAATATCGATGAGGCTATGCCGCGACAGCTGTTCGAGCATGTGGTCGAGGAACCCGATGCCGGTCTCGATGTCGTAGCGGCCGCTTCCGTCGAGATCAATGCGTGCCGAAATGCGGGTCTCATTGGTATCGCGGTCTATGCGTGCTTGACGCATGGCGTCCTCCCGGGACCAAGGCAAAAAGTGGCGCCACAGCATAACCGACCGCGATGAACGGCCAAGTGGCCGGCTGCGAGCTCCCCGCCCGGCGGCGGGGACCGGGCGGCGCTCTTTTATCAGCTACGCGACTGGACCGCCAGCACCCAGGATCGGCAACAGGCCACACGCGACATTTGCTTGACCCCGGCGGCGGAATGCCCCATCTGACAACCCATGTCGGAAAAATCGCAAATCCAATGGCGTGGCACCACGATCCTCTCCGTCCGCAAGGGCGGACGCGTGGTCGTCGCCGGTGACGGTCAGGTCAGCTTTGGCAACACCGTCATGAAATCCAATGCCCGCAAACTCCGTCGCCTCGGACGCGATGACGTCATTGCCGGCTTCGCCGGCGCCACCGCCGACGCTTTCACCCTGTTCGAGCGCCTGGAAGGCAAACTGGAAACCTATCCCGGCCAGCTCACCCGCGCCTGCGTCGAGTTGGCCAAGGATTGGCGCACCGACCGCTATCTGCGCCGTCTCGAGGCGATGATGGCGGTGGCCGACGCCAAGACTTCGCTTGTGCTCACCGGCACCGGCGACGTGCTTGAACCGGAAGACGGCCTCATTGGCATCGGCTCCGGCGGCTCTTTCGCGCTGTCGGCGGCGCGGGCTCTGATCGACATCGACGGGCTCGACGCCGAGAGCATCGCCCGCAAGGCCATGAAAATCGCCGCCGATATCTGCATCTACACCAACGACAACATCCTCATCGAAGGCCTGGACAGCGAATGATATCTGCACGCCTTTTTCGCGGTGCCGTGCCATGAGCGACACCGCCGCGGCCTTCACCCCGCGCGCAATCGTCTCCGAGCTCGACCGCTACATTGTCGGTCAGAACGATGCCAAACGGGCCGTCGCCATTGCCCTGCGCAACCGTTGGCGACGCCAACAGCTCCCCGAGGATCTGCGCGAAGAGGTGCTGCCCAAAAACATCCTGATGATCGGTCCTACCGGAGTCGGCAAGACCGAGATCGCCCGCCGCCTGGCCCGGCTGGCGCAGGCCCCCTTTCTCAAGGTCGAGGCAACCAAGTTTACCGAGGTCGGCTATGTCGGCCGCGACGTCGAGCAGATCATCCGCGATCTCGTCGAGATCTCCATTCATATGACCCGCGAGCGCCTGCGCAAAGAGGTCAAGGCGCAGGCCGAGCAAAGCGCCGAGAATCGCGTCGTAGACGCGCTGGTGGGCGAAAGCGCCAGCGAGGACACGCGACAGAAGTTCCGCAAGATGCTGCGCGAAGGTCAGCTCGCCGAGCGTCAAATTGAGATCGATATCAGCGATCACGGCGGCCTGCAGCTGCCGACCATGGACATCCCCGGCATGCCCGGCGCCTCGATGGGCATGCTCAACCTCAACGACATCTTCGGCAAGGCACTGGGCGGCGGCCGCACCAAGAAGCGGCGCATGTCGGTGGCCGAGTCCTATGAAGTGCTGATCGCCGAAGAGAGCGACAAACTGCTGGATGAAGACCGCGTGGTCAGCGACGCCATTTCCGTCGTGGAACAGCACGGCATCGTCTTTCTCGACGAGATCGACAAGATCACCGCCCGGTCCGATCGCGGCGGCGCCGATGTCAGCCGAGAAGGCGTACAGCGCGACCTGTTGCCGCTGATCGAAGGCACGACGGTCGCGACCAAACACGGAGCCGTGCAGACCGATCACATCCTGTTCATCGCCTCGGGCGCGTTTCACATGGCCAAGCCCTCGGATATGCTGGCCGAACTGCAAGGCCGCCTGCCGATCCGCGTCGAGCTCAGCCCGCTGACCCGAGAGGATTTCAAACGCATCCTGGTTGAGCCGGAAAACAGCCTCATTCGCCAGTACAAGGCGCTGCTGGAAACCGAGGAGGTTACCCTAAACTTTGGCGACGATGCCATAGAAGCCATCGCCGACCTCTCGGCCGAGATCAACAGCTCGGTGGAGAACATTGGCGCCCGCCGCCTGCATACCGTCTTGGAAAAGCTGCTGGAGGAAATTTCCTTCACGGCCACCGACCGCGGCGGC
>JAJFGM010000847.1 GCA_021776145.1 Kiloniellaceae bacterium
CACTAAAACCGGTACCAACGCCTGGTCCTATGCCTCCGGCAACCCGACGCTCGGCGGCGCGGTCACCGGCACCTCCGCCGGCTCCGGGACCATTACCTTCAACGGTGACGGCACGCCGGCAACAATCACCGTTGGCACCGCCTTCGCGGTTACCGGTTGGACGACGGGCGCCAATAACACCGCCTTGACAATCAATCTCGGCACGGTCAACGCAACCGACGGTGCAACTCAGTTCGCCGGCAATTTCACGATCTCGGAGATCAACCAGGACGGCGACCGGTTCGGGATTTACTCCGGTGTCAGTATCAGCGAAGCCGGCATGGTCACCGCGCTGTTCAGCAACGGCGCGCGGCAAGACATCTACCAGCTGCCGCTTGGCATGTTCCGCAATCCCAGCGGGCTCGAAGCCAAGGACGGCAACACTTTCGTGCAGACCAACAATTCAGGCAATTTCCAGCTCAATCTAGCGCAGACCGGCGGCGCCGGTGCCGTATCGCCAGCATCACTTGAGGCCTCCACCGTAGATTTGGCCGAAGAATTCACCAACATGATTGTCACCCAGCGTGCCTATTCGGCCAACGCGAAAATCATCACGACCGCCGACGACATGCTCGAAGAGCTGATCCGTATCAAGCGATAACTTGAAACGTTAACACCCGGTTATTTGTTTTACTTAATACAAATGACCGGGTGTATATATCCGACTATAAGATATACTAATTGATAACAGTTATTGCTTAAAATTAATTAACGTAAACAAATATAAATGATATTTCAATTTGTCGATTTAGCGATTTGTAAACAGCCGCAGGCTATTATTCCAAGATGAATATTGCTCGAGAAGGATGGAGAGCAGTTTATGTACTCGAACAGTCCAGGTAGGCAAAGCAACATCATCGGACCGGCAGGAAAGCCGATGTCGCTGGATGATCTGCCGCCGCCCAACACCAAGCGTTGGGTCATTCGGCGCAAGGCCGAAGTCGTGACAGCCGTTCGCTCGGGCCTTCTGACTCTGGAAGAAGCCTGCGAACGCTATCACCTTTCTGTCGAGGAGTTTATCTCCTGGCAATCTCTGATCGACAAACACGGAATGCGGGGCCTGCGCACGACGCGGCTCCAGCAATACCGCCGCACGACCCCCGAGGCCGCGCCCGTCGCTCAGACCGCAAAATCTCCCTCTTAAGCACCACGCGCCAGCACTCTACGACACCTCAAGCCCGAAAGCCCGCCGTTCCTCAGGACGGCCGGCGATTCATGTCCGCACGCAAGGAGCACCGAGCCAGACGCAATCGGCCCACGCCGCAGGCATAGGATCCAGCACACTTTGCCGTCGCGATGAGTAAAATTTTAGACGAACGCCACGGCAATTTTTTCCCTTTGCTAGGCAATTCTTGCCTGCTGTTAACCGCACATTTACCCAGAGAGCATAACTTCAGTCCGTAAGTAGCAACCAGGGTCGATGCAAAGCGATCCGGTTGTAAAAAATTGTTCTCCAGGATGGCTTTACTCCAGGACGGTACGGATTGAACTCCTTCATCGAGACACTGCGCGTCTTGGGCCCTGCCCGGCTCGGAATCATGGCGGCAACCGCCGCTGGCATCCTCGCATTCTTCATTTATCTGTCCAGCCGATTGGCCTCGCCTGACATGGCGTTGCTCTATGCCGATCTTGAGACTCGCGACAGCGGTCAGATCGTCAGCCGCCTCGAAGCGCAACAGATCCCTTTCAGGTTGGGCAAGGATGGCACGCAGATTTTCGTCGCCAGCGACCAGGTCGCGCGCATGCGTGTCGCCATGGCCGAAGAGGGGCTGCCCACGGGCGGCTCGATCGGTTATGAGATTTTCGATCGTTCCGAAGGCCTGGGCACCACCAGCTTCGTCCAGAACATCAACCATCTGCGCGCCCTGGAAGGGGAGCTGTCGCGCACCATCCGCTCCGTTTCGCATGTCCGCCAGGCGCGTGTCCACCTGGTTCTGCCGCAACGCGAGCTGTTCAGTCGCGACCGCCAGGAGCCAAGCGCGTCGATCGTCTTGACCCTGAACGGCAACGCGCGCATCGGCGGCGATCAGATTACCGCCATTCAGCATCTTGTCGCGGCGGCGGTGCCGGGCTTGAAGCCACAGATGATATCGATCATCGACCACAAGGGGCGACTGCTCGCACGCAGCGCCGACGAGAACGACCTCGAACAAACCGCCACCAGCGCGGAAGAGATGCGGATCTCCTTCGAAGCCCGCCTCGCACGAACCATCGAGGAGCTGCTCGAACGCTCTCTCGGCCTTGGTAATGTGCGCGCCGAGGTGGCGGCCGAGATCGATTTTGACCGGGTTACCGAAAACTCCGAGATTTTCGACCCGGACGGACAGGTGGTGCGTTCGACGCAGGTCGTCGAAGAACAGGCCAACTCACAAGACGGCGGCGCGACTTCGGTTACTGTTGGCAACAACCTTCCCGATGCCAATCTGCCGAACTTGGACGACGGCAGCGGCAACACCAGCAACACAACGCGCACCGAAGAGACCGTCAACTACGAGATCACACGCACGACTAAAACCCACATACGCGAGGCCGGACTGGTCCGGCGCTTGTCGGTCGCGGTCATGGTCAACGGCACAAGCGTGGCCAACGAGGAAGGCGAGTCCAGCTACGAACCGCGCAGTGCCGAGGAGATGGAACAGATTGCCGCGCTGGTGCGTTCCGCTGCCGGCATCGATGAATCCCGCGGCGACAAGCTCGAAATCGTCAACATGGCCTTCGCCAGCTTTGCCAATGCCCCAGGCACGGTCGAGCCGACACTGTTGGGTTTCCCGCACAAGGATATTATGCGCATCGCCGAGCTGATTGTCCTTGGCGTTGTGGCTATCCTGGTTCTGATGCTGGTTGTGCGGCCGCTGGTCAGCCGCATGCTGCAAGCCGGGCGGGGTGAATTCGAAGACGACGACTTCGGCACCTTGATGCCGGACGGCACTATCGCCAAGCCGGCACTGGCCGGTCCCGGTGGATCGGCGGCGCCGACCACCAAGGTTATTACGGCACCGGACGGCACCCAAACCACGATCGCACTGACGACCGGCGAGATAGATACCAACGTCGCCGAAGAAATCGACCACATGATCGACATCAATCAAGTCGAAGGCCGAGTCCGAGCCTCTTCGGTCAAGAAGATCGGAGAAATCATCGAAAAGCATCCCGAGGAAGCTGTCGCGATCATCCGCAGCTGGCTTTACCAGGACATTTAGGGGACCGAGACTGCTATGCGTATGCGCGAAGATTTCCGCAGCATGACTGGGCCGGACAAGGCTGCGCTGCTGATGATGGCGGTTGGCGATGAGATTGCCATTCGGTTGTTCTCGCTCATGGAAGACGAAGAAATTCGCCAGCTGTCGCAATCGATGGCCAGCCTGGGCACCGTAAACGCCGAACTGATCGAGCAGCTCCTGGTCGAATTCGCCGACCAGATCTCGACCACGGGCGCTGTCGTCGGCAACTACGACAGCACCGAACGCCTGCTTGCCAAGGTCCTCACCAAGGACCGGGTAAACGGCATCATGGAAGAAATCCGCGGTCCGGCCGGACGCACGATGTGGGACAAGCTGGGTAACGTCAACGAGTTGGTCCTCGCCAACTATCTCAAGAACGAATATCCACAGACCGTTGCCGTGGTGCTCTCGAAGATCAAATCCGAGCATGCCTCGCGCGTGCTCGGCGTACTGCCCGAGCCCTTCGCGATGGAAGTTGTGATGCGCATGTTGCGCATGGAGGCCGTGCAATCCGAAGTTCTGGACGACGTTGAGCGCACCCTGCGCAACGAATTTATGTCGAACCTGGCAAAGACGGCACGCCGCGATTCCCACGAGCAGATGGCCGAGATCTTCAATTATCTCGACCGCACGCTGGAATCGCGCTTCCTCGACGCCCTTGAAGAGCGCAACCGGGATTCGGCCGAGCGCATTCGCGCCTTGATGTTCACCTTCGAGGATCTGATCGACCTCGACCCCAGCGGCGTGCAGACCCTGCTCAGCAAATCCGACAAGGAAAAACTGATCCTTGCCCTCAAGGGTGGCTCCGAGGAGGTCAAGGACCTGTTCTTTTCGAACATGTCCGAACGCGCCGCCAAAATCATGCGGGAAGATATGCAGTCGCTTGGCCCGGTGCGCCTGAAGGATGTCGACGAGGCGCAGATGTACATGGTGCAGCTGGCGAAGGACCTCGCGGCCAGGGACGAGATCATTATCAACGACAGCAAGGGAGAGGACGAACTGGTTTATTGATCAAGGCCTTGGCCCTGTCGAATGCGACAAAACACAAGCTCCAACCTCCAGGCGGAATTCATGACAAACTCGCTTCGCAAGTTTCTTTTCGATACCGAATTCGACACGGCGCCGGCGCACGATCCGCGCAGCGAAGAGGTCGTCGAGGTTGAAGAGGAGCCGGAGCTGCCGCCCGAGCCGACTTTCAGCGAGGCCGAGCTCGGCCAAGCCTGCGCGGACTCTTTTCAAGCCGGGAAGGAAGACGGATTGGCGCAGGCGCGCAATGAACGCGATGCCGAAATAGCCGGCCAGCTGCAGGGTATCTTCGCCCAATTCGCGGTTATCGAAGATGCCCAGCGCAACCGGGATGAAGATGCCCAGTCGACGGCCCTGAACATCGCCCTGGCGGCCGTCCGCAAGCTCTTCCCGGTACTCGAGCGTCAGCATGGCCTGGCCGAAATCGAGGCCATCGTCACCGATTGCATGCAGCGACTGCGCGACGAACCGCGCCTGGTCGTTCGCGCCGCGGACGCACAGCTCGATATCCTGAAGGAGCGCCTCGAATCCTGGGCCGCAAAGAACGCCTACGACGCCAAGTTCGTCTTCCTCTCGGAAGAGGGTCTGGGCCTCAGCGACGTGCGGGTAGAGTGGGCCGACGGCGGCGCCGAACGCGACAAGGACCGTATCTGGCGCGAAATCGACGAAGTGATCGCGCGCCAGCTGCCAGACGCGATCCCCGAATTTGGTACGACGGGGCCGCAAGAAAGGACCGAGGCCGTAGCACACCGGCTGCAAGTCACCGCGGCGCCCAGCATCGTCGACCGTGTACCGCATGAAGCGGTGATGGCCAGCGGCGGTGATATTGCGAAAGTTTCTTAACGCCACGGTCAAGGGCCGGGGCATTGGAGTCAGGAGACCAGAAGATGTCTGACGATGAGAACCTCGAGTTTACCGAACTCGACCTAGAGTCGGCGGATATGGCGGGAGAGCTGGCGGCCCAGGCGATGTCCAGCGACGCTGGCAAGGCGCCGACGAACGCCAAACAACTGGAAGCCGTCTACGACATTCCAATCCAGGTATCCGCCGTGCTCGGCAAGGCCAACATGCAGGTAAGCCAGTTGCTCAAGCTTGGCCGTGGCGCGGTTGTTGAACTGGACCGCAAGGTCGGTGAAGCCATCGACATCTATGTAAACAACCGACTGGTCGCCCGCGGCGAGGTTGTGGTCGTCGAAGAACGGCTGGGCGTGACCATGACCGAGATCATCAAGGTCGACCGCAACTGACGCCACCCGGCGATCGGAGACGCAGAGCATGGCAAATGTGAGCACCACAGAAACGGCCGCGACGTCCAAGCGCGCGCCAACGCGGCAGAGTTTGGCCCCCGCGGTCGACTACGCCACAGTGTGCGGGGTCATCGGCGCCTTCGTCCTGATCTCGCTGGCCATGGTACTGGGAGGCACGCCGCAATCCTTCGTCGATCTGCCGGCGCTGCTGATCGTCTTCGGTGGCACTTTCATGGTCACCGCCGTGTCGTTTTCGGTTGCCGAAGTGGTGCGCGCTCAGTCGGTCATGTGGCGCGCGGTTGTCTATCACGTCGACCAGCCGGCACAGGCCGCCGAACAAATCCTCTATCTGGCCGACCTGTCGCGCAAGAAAGGCAAGCTCGCCCTGCAGGGCGTCATGGAAGATTTCCGCCAGAACGCCTTTCTCTATCGTGCCATTACCCTCGTCGTCGATGGCGTTCCCTCGGAAGAAGTCGAACGAATTCTCAACCACGAAACGCACTCTACCCATGCCCGCCATCAACGCTCGGCCGGTGTGCTGAGACGCGCCGGCGAAGTGGCGCCGGCGATGGGCCTGATCGGCACTCTGGTCGGTCTAGTACAGATGCTCGGCAATCTGGATGACCCTGCCACGATCGGCCCAAGCATGGCGGTTGCCCTGCTCACCACCTTCTATGGTGCCATCCTGGCAAACATGGTCTTCATTCCCTTGGCCGGAAAGCTGGAACGCAACGCGCAGGTCGAGGCTACCGTCAATCAAATCCATACCATCGCGGCGGCATCGATAAGCCGTCAGGAAAACCCTCGCCGTCTGGAGATGATGGTCAATACCGTCCTCCCCCCCGAAGAGCGGGTGAACTACTTCGATTAGTCGCCGAAACAAACGGCCAATTGTTTTAACAGCAAGACACGTGGAGAGAAGGCATGCGGCTTCTCATAGTCGGTACACTACAAGGTCACATCGTTACGGCGGGAAAGCTTGCCCTTGAAAAGGGAGCCAAGGTCGCGCATGCCGAGAGCATCGACGGTGCCATGCAGGCACTGCGCTCGGGCCAAGGCGCGGATCTGCTGATGGTCGATGTCGAACTTGACGTCGGTTCGCTTTGCGTCTCGCTACAAACCGAGCGCTTTTCGATCCCGGTTGTCGCCTGCGGCATCGGCACCGAGCCGGCGCGCGCCGGCGATGCCATCCGCGCCGGTGCCAAGGAATACATCCCCCTTCCCCCCGACGCCGAGCTGATCGCGGCGGTCCTGGCAGCCGTCGTCGAGGAAACCAATACCGTGGTCTTCCAGGACCCGGTCATGAGCAACGTCTTGCGCCTGGCCGAACAGGTCGCGCCCTCGAATGCCTCGGTGCTGATTACCGGCGAATCCGGTACCGGCAAGGAGGTCATGGCGCGTTTCCTGCATGGAAAATCGCGGCGCGCCTCGGAAGTCTTCATTTCCGTCAACTGTGCCGCCATCCCCGAGAACCTACTGGAATCGGAACTCTTCGGTCACGAGAAGGGCGCCTTCACCGGCGCCATCACCCGCCGCATCGGCAAGTTCGAAGAGGCCAACGGCGGCACCCTGCTGCTCGACGAGATTTCCGAGATGCACCCGCGCCTGCAGGCCAAACTGCTGCGCGCCATCCAAGAGCGCGAAATCGATCGCGTCGGCGGCAATCAGTCGATCAAGGTCAACATCCGCCTGCTCGCGACATCCAACCGCGACCTAGAGGAGGAGGTGCGCACCGGCGGATTTCGCGAAGATCTCTACTACCGTCTGAACGTCGTCAACATCGCACTGCCAGCGCTGCGCGAACGGCCGCTCGACATACAGGTTCTGGCCGAGCACTTTATCACCAAGTATGCCGATGCCAACGGCGTGCCGGTTCCCGATCTCGACCCGGATGTGCTTGAGATGCTGAAACGCCACCATTGGCGCGGCAACGTGCGCGAACTGGAAAATACCATGCACCGCGCCGTACTGTTCGCCCGTGGCGACCGCATCAGCTCCGACTGCGTCGTACTGTCGGGCCAGAAGCTGTCAGCCGATGCCGTCGCCGCGTCCGAGGCCGGCGCGGGAATGACCACGGCATCTGCCAGTCAGATCGGCCATGCCGAAGGTGCCGCACGTGATCTCGTCGGGCGCACCGTCGCCGCCGTTGAAAAGGATCTTATTATCGACACCCTGCAGCATTGCTTCGGCTACCGCACACATGCGGCCAGCATTCTTGGCATTTCGATCCGAACGCTGCGCAACAAGCTGAAACTATACAGCGAGAGCGGTGTCGCCCTTCCAATGCCAGGCGAAGGCGAGCGTCCGGCGCCTTGACGCAGCGGGCCCTAAGTTGAGCATCGAGTCAGCCAATGTCTGAACTCCCGGCGAATTCGCGAACCGGTCTGGACGCCTTATTGAATGGCCAGATCGCCACCATGCTCAGGCGTGGCGACATCGCGCTTGCCCTCGGCGTCTCCTGTATTCTGGTCATCCTGATCCTGCCGATGCCGCCTTGGATCCTCGATGTCTCGTTGGCGATATCGATGACCCTGGCGGTGCTCGTCTTGATGACTGTTCTTTTCATGGAACAGCCGCTCGACTTCAGTTCCTTTCCCATGGTGCTGCTGATCACAACGCTGATCCGTCTGTCGCTCAATCTTGCATCCACACGTCTGATCCTGGCCAAGGGGCACGAGGGGACCGAGGCCGCGGGCATGGTCATTCAGGCCTTCGGCAACTTTGTGATGGGCGGCAACTTCATCATCGGAATCATCATTTTCGGCATTCTGGTGATCGTGAACTTCGTCGTCATCACCAAAGGCTCAGGCCGCATCGCCGAGGTT
>JAJFGM010000848.1 GCA_021776145.1 Kiloniellaceae bacterium
TGCGCGCCCTCGCGCTTTGCGATGATGACGGGGTGCCTGCCGGCGCGCATCGGCGCCTGCGACAACGGCGCCGAACTTAAGGCGTCGCAGCCGACCTTCGCCCACTATTTGCGGGCGCGCGGTTACTACACCTGCCTTTCCGGCAAGATGCCTTTCGTCGGCCCCGACCCGCATCACGGATTCGAGGAGCGGCTGACCACCGAGATCTATCCGGCCGATTTCAGTTGGACTCCAACCGCGAGTTACGACGACATCGAACGCGATGACGAGCGGCGTTATGCCGCCGGCACTTCGACGGTCGAGAGCGTGCTCGACGCCGGCCCGATGGCGCGCAGCATGCAGATCGACTACGACGAGGAGGTCGCGCATCGGGCCATCCAGGAACTTTACGGCCTTGCACGTCACGGCGACCGTCCCTTCGCCATGACCGTGTCCTTCACCCAGCCACACGACCCCTACGTGACGACACAGGAATTCTGGGACCTCTATGCCGACGATGGCATCGACGCGCCGCGTGTTCCCTTCGTGCCGCTGGCGCGGCGCGACCCGCATTCGCAGTCGCTCTATTTCCACTACGGGCAGGACAAGCAGAGAATCGACGAGGCCGCCTATCGCCGCGCGCGGCGCGGCTACTACGGCATGATCTCTTACGTCGACCGTCTCGTCGGGCGCCTGCTGGCGACCCTGCGCGACACCGGCTTCGATCGTGACACCGTCGTCATCCTGACCGCGGATCACGGCGACATGGTTGGTGAACGCGGCATGTGGTTCAAAAAAACCTTGTTCGAGCCGGCGGTCCGCGTGCCGCTGATCATCTGGTCGCCGGGTCGATTCAAGGCTTCGCGGGTTGCGGCACCGGTATCGCTGGTGGATCTGCTGCCGACGCTGAACGAACTTGCGGGCGGCGCCAGCGAGGACCTGGCTGTCGTTCCTGACGGCCGCAGCCTGCTGCCGGCCTTGCAAGGGCGCGATTGGGCTTCCGGGCCGGTCTATTCCGAGCATCTCGACGGCGGCACCAGGGCGCCGCGCATCATGCTGCGCGACGGGGCGTGGAAGCTGGTTCACTCGCGTGCCTATCCACCGCAGCTCTATGACCTGGAGAGCGATCCTGACGAGCTGCGCGATCTCGCCGACGACCCAGCGCATGCGCGCACGCTGGCGCGGCTCACAACTACTGTCGAGGCAGCCGACGACCTCGACCGCCTGCCGACGTTGGTCGCCGCCGACCAGCGCCGCCGCCACGTCGTCGGAGCCGCCAACGCGATGGGCCGCATCGAGCCCTGGGACTTCACCGGGCACCCGAACCTCGACCGCTGGTTCGTGCGTCGCGGCGACGCCTTTCCCGACGTCGAACGGCGTGGCTATCTCGCCTATGGCGATGGAGAGTCTTGAGGTCTTAGTCGCTGTGCGTTTCGGTTTCTTCCATCTTGTGGCCTTCCATCGTCTTTGGCATGTCTTCGCCCATTTCCGTCGGCGACTGCACGATAACCATGATCTCGATGCTGCCGGCTTTCTCGAAGGTCAGCTTCATCATCATTCCGTCGCCTTCTTCCAGCGGCGCCTTGAGCCCCATCAGCATGACATGCTGGCCGCCCGGCTTGAGCATCGCCATGCCCTTGGGTGGGATCTCGATGCCGCCCTCGACCGGGCGCATCTTCATGATGTCGCCGTCCATGATATGGGTGTGCAGCGCGGCATGCTTGGCCACCTCGGTCTCGACCGCGATGAGGCGGTCCGTCGCGGCGCCGGCGTTCTCGATCTGCATAAAGGCCACGCCCGCCTTGGCGGCACCGATCGAGGCGCGTGCCCAGGGGTGCTTGATGGTCAGGCCTTGCAGTTCGTAGTCCTGCGCCAGGGCGCCGTTGGCCGCCAGGAGCAGACAGGTCAGCGCCGCCAGGCGCGACAGGATCTTAAAGGGCATAGGGTCTCCAACTTTTCGCTACCTGTTGCAGATGTTGCCCAGGACATAGGTCGGGCCGGGAGGGCAGGCAAGGAGACCAACTGTCGCAGGCCCATCAGCGATGCTGCGCCCGTCAGTCAGGGCACGGATTATTTCGGCCGGCCCGAGCAGCAATGGATGATCAATTTCCAGGTTGCCAATCTGGACGCCATGAAATCACGGCTTGAGAGCAGGGATATTGCGGTCCAGACAAAGGCGGAATGGGTTTCGGAGGTGGGCCGTTTCGCGCGCATCCCCGACCCGGAAGGCAATGCAATCGCGTTGTGGGAGCCATCGGGCCACGTCCTAGATGCGTGACCGCGCCGCGCCGTTCCGTCGCGCAACATCGCCGCCGCGACTTACGGCGCCTTTCGATTCTGCCGGGCGCTGTAGCCGCGATTTAGCCTATCCGTTGCGACAAGAGCCGGCGCAATGGCCCGCCTTCGGCAGTCATTCGGCACCGTCCCAGGGATTGAGGAGTCGGATGCCCGTCGGTTCGAAGTGCTTGACGTTGCGCGTTGCAACAGCGGCACCACGCGCCAGCGCGATCGCCGCGATTTGACCGTCGAGGACGGGAAGACTGGCACCGCCGGCCCTGGCCGTCGCCATGAGGCGCCCGTATTCGACGGCGGCGGCGAGGTCGAATGGAATGACACGGCCCTCGAACTGGCCGATGATCCGATCGATCAGGTCGTTACCCGCGGGTTTGCGGCGGCCGTTCGGTAGGGTCGACCAACCGTAATAGAGTTCAGCGGCGACAATAGCGGGGAGATAGAGTTCCACCGGCGCCCGGGTGTTCAACCACTGCACGACGGCGGGATTGGGGCGCGGCTGCAGCGGCTCCGAGACGACGTTGGTGTCGAGCAGGATCACAAGGCAAGCGGTTCGTGCGGCGTGTGCGGCCGAACATCCGGCAATTCGACACCGGGCCGCGACAGTTCGACCAGCAGATCGCCCAGCGGTTTGCCTGCAGTCGGTTGCGGACGCAGAGTTGTCCGCAGAATCTGGCGAACCTCTTCTTCCATCGAATGCTCATGAAGGGCCGCACGCTGCCGCAGCAGTCGTTTGGTGTCGTCGTCAAGATTACGGATCGTCAGGGTCGCCATGGTTTTCGCTTTCATTGAAATCAATGACTGCAACGCTGTCAGAATACGACGATCGCCCGCAGACTACAAGGGGAGGGGTGTCCACGACGTTGCATGCAAAGTTGTTGTCACTGTGA
>JAJFGM010000849.1 GCA_021776145.1 Kiloniellaceae bacterium
AATCCGGTTTCACAGCGGTTTCACACCGGTTTCGCAGCGGTTTCACGGGGCTTGTAGCGGCCAGAATAGGGGGATGATGAGTGTTGCCACGAGCCAGAGAAGTAGGTTGAGCGGCACTCCGATCCTGATGAAGTCAATAAAGCGATAGCCACCGGCGTTATACACGAACGTATTGGTCTGATAACCGATCGGGGTTGCGAAGCTTGCACTCGCCGCGAACATGACCGCGACGACAAAGGGGCGCGCGTCGAGTCCCAGTGTCTCCGCGAGGCCAATTGCGATCGGCGTGAGAAGAATGGCCGCCGCGCTATTGCTCATGAATTCGGTCATCACCGAGGTGAGCAGATACATGATCGAAAGAAGCGCGATAGGCCCAAGGCCGGCGGCCAAACCGGTTATGAAGGCAACGATGGCGCCGGCCGTTCCGGTCTTTTCCATCCCCACCCCTATCGCCAGCATAGCGATGATAAGAACCAGGATTGGCCACCTGATCCGACGGTATGCCTCCTCAGCA
Organism: Kiloniellaceae bacterium; assembly: GCA_021776145.1. Taxonomy (GTDB): domain Bacteria; phylum Pseudomonadota; class Alphaproteobacteria; order Kiloniellales; family Kiloniellaceae; genus JAJFGM01. The sequence goes on from JAJFGM010000849.1 coordinate 515, forward strand.
TCGAGGCAACCGAGCGCAATCACTGCTGTCGCAGCGATCAGGGCAAGCCCGACTATTGGGAAGATGTCGAATGCCGCGAGGGCCACGACCAGAATGATCGCGAAGATCGCGATCGGTGCCTTGTCTCGGCGAAAGGGTCGTACACTTGGTTTGGAAAGATTGACCAATTCCTGCTGATCGAACAATCGCCTAAGTCCTTCCACAGGCCCTTCGAGCAGGAGAGTGTCGCCGAATTTCAAGCGCACTAAATTGAAACTGCCGCGCAAGCTCTCGTTCTGCCGATGGATAGCGAGGATATACACACCGAACCGTCGGCGTAGGTTGAGATCGCTGACAAGCCGCCCAACCAGGCTCGACTGAGGCCCGACAATCCCTTCCATTACAGCCGTTGGCTGGCTAGCGACGGGCTCAAAAGCGGGCTGTTTCTTCGTGCCGAATATCGCCCGCTCGGCTTGCCGTCGCTCGAGAATGTCGGCGACGTCGGACATCAATACCAGGCGGTCACCGCTGGTCAGGGTTAGCGAGTCCCGCTGACGAAATACCGAAAGGTTGTTACGGATTATATCAACGACTCTAATGTCCCGCTTGTCGACAAGGCCGCAGTCGACCAAGGTCTTCCCGATCAGGGGCGAGTTTCGCGGGACGAGAATCTCCGAAAGGAACTGGCGTCCCGCGCGCGCCGGTAGGAGGTCAGTCAGCGTCTCTCGATCGGGCAATAGCCATCGACCGAAGATCAAGAGATAGGCCATGCCGATCGCACCCATAATCGATCCCGCGGCGGTGATCTCGAACATGCCAAATGGCGCCAGCCCGTGACCTTGCGCAACGCCGTCGACCAAAAGATTCGTAGACGTTCCGATTAGCGTGCAAGTACCGCCAAAGATGCTGGCGAAGGACAGGGGAATGAGCAGTCGGGACGGAGCGATTTTTTGGGTGTGAGCGAAGGCTATGACAACAGGCGTCAAGACAACAACAACCGGGGTATTGTTGACGAACGCCGAGATGACCATGACGCCAGCCATGAGCGCGGCGGTCGCCCAGATTGGGGATCGGATCCCGACCCGGGTCACGGTGCGGCCCATCGCGTCGATAATCCCGGTCCGCTCCAACGCGGCGCTCAGGATAAAGAGGCACGCAATCGTTATGGGCGCTCCGTTGCCGAAGACCTTTAGAACTTCGTCGGGTGTGAGGATGCCGAGAACAAGGAGGAGCGCGACACCGCACATCGCAACAATGTCCGGCGGCCTGCGCTCAAGGACGAAGGCAACGAATATCGCCGCCACAATCGCGAGCATGGCGGCTACTTGGATAGTTGCAGAGTCCATCCTTTCCGACTCCGGTCTTAGCCCCGCTCGCTATAACCATTGAGAGGCGGAATGCTAGAGCGTTCCAGATTTATGCGAAAGCATATCCTGCGTTTTTGAGATAGTTGGCGCGTGCGTAAGACTGGAAGCGTTTGAGGCTGCTGGCGATAGAGCTGTAGATCTCATCGTTGGATCGGGCCTGTGCCTGGCGCAGCCAATGTTTGAGCTTGGCGAAGGCCTGTTCGATGGGATAGAGATCGAAGCTGTAGGGCGGCAGTGTCGAGACCAGGAACCGCTCGACATAGGCAAGGAAGTTCTGGCCGTTGATGGGACCATTGAAGGGGTAGGGCGCCGCGATGCGATCGCAACGCAGCGCCGCCATGTTTGTTTTCGCCCCGGTTTTACTTGATGAAGACCCGGCACCTTGGGTCTAAGCCGGCCTCCTACGCCAGCCGATGATTTGAATCACATCCTCACTAATATCGGCATCCCCTTTCCGATTCTGATTTAGTTAGGAAGGATCTCTGTGTCGAGCCACTAGGGCCTGTTGAGGTTCAGGTTGCGGTCTCGGTTCGAGCCAAATTGGGCCGAACCCCTTCGGGGCGGGGCGTATTTTTGCCAGGGCCGCGTCGCGCGCGGCTTGTGGGGGGCCCACCCCACGGCGCCACGCGCTCCTTGCCCTGGAAAAAATCCGCCTCCGCCGAGACCGCAACCTTAATCTCAACAGGCCCTAGGTGGACCGGGCTGTGCCGCGGAACAGCAACGGAATAATGATGAAGAG
>JAJFGM010000850.1 GCA_021776145.1 Kiloniellaceae bacterium
CCGCCGATATGGCTTTGGCCCACCCCGACACTGATCTGAACGAAATGTTGACCCGCCTCGCCACGCCCGGCGGAATTACCCGATCTGGTCTCGAAGTGCTCGAAAATGGCGATGTCCTCGGTCACTGGACCCGCGCCTGCGACGCCGCACAGGCGCGGATGCGTGAAACCGCCGAGTCTGAGGATGCCTGAAACCCGCCGCGATGGCTGGATGGCGGAATCGCCCACCCTGCTGAAAATCGCCTTGCCGTTGGTCGCCGCCTATCTGGCCGAAATCGCCATGTTTATCACGACCAAGATCGTCGTTGGACGACTTGGCTATCAGGAACTCGCCGCGGTCGGACTGGCCGGCGATCTCGCCTTCGAAGTCCTGGTCATCCTCATCGGTTTGTTGTCGATAGTTGGCGTGCTGGTGGCGCAGGCCGAAGGCGCCGGCCGCAAACGCGGCGCCGGCCACGCGGTGGGACAGGGCTTTATCGCAGCCACGGCCATCGGAATTCCGGCAAGTGTGCTGGTCTGGAACCTCGATGTGGTCATGCGCTGGACCGGCCAGGACGCCCACATCATCGAATTGGCCAGGCCTTACCTGCAATCGCTGTCCGGCTTCATAATGCCGGTGTTGTGGTTTTCCGTGTTGCGCTCCTTCGTCTCCGCCTTGGCCCGCACCGGTGCGATCATGGTCATCACGGTCACCGCGGTAGGCCTCAACTACATCCTGACATTGGGGTTTGTAGAGGGCGCTTTCGGCCTACCGAACCTCGGCCTGGCCGGAGCCGGCTGGGCGACGACGCTGGTGTCGTGGATCATGTTCGTCGCCCTCCTCTTCTATTGCCACACGACGCCGACCTTGCGCGGGTACGGTTTGTTCAGCACCAGGCTGCGCGTCGACCTCGAAGTATGCGGCGAGATCTTTCGTCTCGGCCTGCCGGTCGCCGGGCTGGTGCTGCTGGAAGCCGGGCTATTTGTCGCGGTGGCCATCCTGTCGGGTGTGATGGGGCCAATTACGCTGGCAGCCTACGAAATATTGATGGGCTGGATCAGCATCCCTTTTGTTATAGCGCTTGGCCTCGCCGAGGCGACGATGGTGCGCGTCGCGCACGGCGTCGGCCGCGGCAATCCGGACGCGGCCCGCAGCGCCGGGATCCTCGGCATGACCATGGGCACGGCACTATTGGCGCTTCTCGTCGCCGTGCCGCTGGGCTTTCCCGACTTCATCGTGCAGATTTTTCTCGACCCCGAGGACAAAGGCTACGACGAGGTTGCCGACCTGACGGTGAGACTCTTCCTAATTGTTGCGTTCTTTCAGGTCTTCGATGGATTGCAGGCGCTTGCCTCGCGCGCCTTGCGCGGCATCAAGGACACGATGGCGCCGCTCTGGCTCGCCGGATTCGGCTACTGGGTTCTCGGCATTGGCGGCGGCTGCGTGTTAGCGTTCCCGCTCGGCTATGGCGCCGAAGGCCTATGGGCCGGCATGGCCCTGGGCTTGATCACGACCGGCAGCCTGCTGGCCTGGCGCTTCCTCAAGCTGACGGCGCGTCGTCCAGCAGCAGTGATCGCCGATTGATACAGAACTCCTCGACCGCCTCGACAAGCTGATCGCAGTCGCTATTTGTGTGCGGCAGTGACAGGTTGATCATGCCACGTCGCGCCATGTAGATGCCGGCCTCCAGCAGGTCGAAGAAAAACAACTCGATCAGACCTGGCGCCCCCAATTTGGCGTCGGCCGGGCAGCGCACGGGGTGTCGATGCGGGTGCAGAGTCATCATCGATCCCAGGCCGGTGAACTGCAGATTGACCCCCTGCGCCTCGACCACGGCGTTGAGCCGCTGGCGCAAGGCGTCGCCGCGCCGATTGAAGTCCTCGGCGACCTGCGGCGTATAGATGTCGCGCAACACCGCGCAACCGGCCGTCATGGTCAGGACGTTGTTGTTGAAAGTCCCGGCGTGCGGAAAGGCATCGGGCCGTCGCGGATCGAAGCGCGCCATAAGCTCGGCACGGCCGCCAAAAGCGCCGAAGCTCATGCCGCCGCCGATATACTTTCCCAGGGTGGTCAGATCCGGCATGACGTCGACGCGCTCCTGCAGGCCGCCGGGTGCCAGCCGTGAGGTCATGACCTCATCGAAAATCAGCAGGCTGCCGTTGTCACGCGTTGCCTGACGCAGGGCGCGCAGATAGTCCGGGTCGGCGGGAATGCAGCCGCCCGAGCCGAGCATGGGTTCAAGGATGACGGCGGCCAGATCGTCGCCAGCCCGCGTCATTAGCTCCAGCGTCGCCGCTGTATTGTTGTAGGGCGCTAGCAGAAAATCGAAAGGCACGTTGATCGGAGAGCCGCCACCGGCGAAATAGAGCACGCCGCCATGATAACCGCCATCGATCACCATGATCTGGTTGCGTCCGGTGACCGCCCGCGCGGTCGACAGGGCCATGAGATTGGCTTCGGTTCCGGAATTCGTGAAGCGAACCAAGTCGATTGAGGGAAAGCGTTCGACCACAAGGGCCGAAAACTCGGCTTCCATGCGGTTGTGCCCGCCCAGTGAAATGCCACCGTCCAAGGCCGTATCCAGGGCGGTTCGGATCGTCGGATGCGAATGCCCGAAGAGACCGGCGGTGTACTCGCCAAGAAAATCCAGGTACTCGTGCCCATCGGCATCTTTGAGAAATTGACCGGCGCCGCGGACAAAAGTCAGCGGATAGGGGTCGAAGAACAGCACCGTACGGGTATTGCCGCCCGGCAGACTACGGGCCGCGGTCTCGTGCAGGACACGGCTAGCCGGATTTGCTTCGACGTAGCGCGCATGCGCTTCCGTCAACACCAGATCCAGTTCGGCGTTGCGGCCTGAATATTCGGTCATCGCGCTCACTCCCTTGCGCCAGCAATCGCCGAGCCCGCGGCTGGCAACAGCATGGGCCAGGCTCAAGCAGTCTGACAAGGCGCAAAGACGGAAAGCAGGATGACAGCGCTGGACCCGGTTGCGGGAACCCCTGGACGCTCGAACGAGAGAAGCGTCAGTTCATGTCGGAGTTTTTCGGGCCGGCGGCCTCGATGGCGACGATTTTGTCGATGCCCTGGCGCATCTCGCCCATGAGGTACTCGGCGCGGCGCACGATGGCGCTGTCATCGGCGACTCCGGCGAATTTTTCGTCCCAACCCTGCATTTTCACCGACAGGCCGCAGAGCGTCCCGCCAATCGTCGTGTGCTGGCTGGTGACGAGATCGCGGACCCGTCGGAAGGATTCCGCGGTGATGTTCTCCCACATGCCCGCAGAATGCCGATCGAAGCTCTCGAAGCGGCCGGTAATCGAGGTGATCAGGTCGTTCAGGCTCTTGTCCAGATATTTGCAGGTCGTCATGAAGCGGGGATCGGCCTTCAACTGCATGTTGCGCTGCAAGCGCTCGGAGGTATCGAGAAGACTAACCACTCTTGGAACGATCTTGTCGAGGTGGTTCTTGAAATAGGCCAAAGACAGGAAAACGTCGCCATATTCCTCGAGAAAGAGCGGCACTTCCATCAATTCGATTTGCAGCTTTTCGGCAAAAAGGCGCAGATTTTTGATCGCCTCTTCCTTGTTGGCCTGCTGGAACAGGTCGACCAGCTGGTCGAAGTCATTAAGCTTGTTGTCGGCCGCGCCAAAAACCTGTGCTACCAGCGGCTTGGTGAAGCTGGTCATATAGTCGTTCAACTCGCCGCGCTTGTCGTCGGATAGACGCAGCGCTTCGACGTTGTTCACGGCAATGTCGAGGTGACGCAACTCGATGCGCAAACTGTAGACATCGTAGCTGTTGAGCCGTGCCAAGCGGTGGATCAGTGTCTGATCCGGGTGTTCGCCAGCCTCTTCCCATTGCAGGTATTTGTTGAGGTGATCGGGACTAATTTGTCCACTTCCGGTTGAGTCTCCACTGAAGACCTCGACAATTCCCTTCAGCTGCATGTTCTTCAGCAACCGGCTGCGTTGCAGCGCGGTGGATTGCAGGGGAATGTCCTGGAGATCGAGAATATGCAACGAGTCGCGCGACTCCTTCAGCGCGGCTTTTGAAGCCGCAGCGGAGTCGGCGTCGGACGCATTCATTGCCAAGGCTTGTGACACGGTGTCTTCTCTGTTCAATTCCTTACAGCTCGACTCTATCCGCAATTCACAAACAAAAGGTTGTCAAAGCCACGCAATGCGAGGTCTTTGGTCGGACATTCGATACCAAAACAAGATAGAATACTTAGAATATAAACAAATAAGACTTCAGCAACCTTACCATGTATTAGTAATTACATTAATATTCAAACACGTATTCATCAAGATTGTTTATTT
>JAJFGM010000086.1 GCA_021776145.1 Kiloniellaceae bacterium
CGTTCGCCCTTCAACCGTGACGGCGACTACGATTGGCGCGCCGAGTTGGAGTTCGGCTGGGACACGATCGACCGCCAGAGCAGTGGACAGCTGGCGGCGGTTATTATTGAACCGATCCTCAGTTCCGGCGGCATCATCGAGCTGCCGCCGGGCTATCTGGCCACCCTGAGGGACAAGGCCCATGCGCGCGGCATGCTGTTGATCCTCGACGAGGCGCAGACCGGAATGGGGAGAACGGGCGACAACTTTGCCTTCGAGCGCGACGGCGTGGTTCCGGACATCCTCAACCTGTCGAAAACCCTGGGCGCCGGCCTGCCGCTGTCGGCGACCATCACCCGGCCCGAGATTGAAGAAGACTGCTACGAGAAGGATTTCCTCTTCTATACCACCCATGCCGCCGATCCCTTGCCGGCGGCGGTCGGACGCAAGGTCGTCGAGATCGTCGTCCGCGACGGATTGGCGGCACGTGCGCGCGAGCTTGGCGGCTATTTGAAGGACCAGCTGCGTGACCTTCAGCAACGCCATGCGGTCATCGGCGACGTCAGGGGCCGGGGCCTGCTGCTTGGCGTCGAACTGGTCGGCGACCGCCAGACCAAGGTGCCGGCGCATGCGGTCGGCCTTGCCGTCGGCCGGCGTTGTCTCGAGTTGGGCGCCTGTCTCAACATTGGCCGCCGCGACGCGGGCGGCCTCTTCCGCATCGCGCCGCCCCTCACCGTAACCCGCGACGAGATCGACAGGGCCGTCACCATCTTCGATCAGGCCCTTGGCGAATGCGCCTAAAGCCATCGCCGCCGAATTACTTCTGATCTGAAGATCCGCACCGATGCTCTCCCGTTCCAGTTTCTTTTTTCTTCGTCATGGCGAAACCGATTGGAACAGGGAACATCGCGCCCAGGGGCAAAAAGATGTGCCGCTGAACGCGGCCGGGCTGGAACAGGCGAACCAGGCCAGCCGACTCGTCGCGGGTCTGAACATCGGAACCATCTGCACCAGCCCGCTTCGCCGCGCCGTCGATACGGCTGAAATTCTCCAGGGGACGCTCGGCTGCGCCCTGGAAGTCATCGACGAATTGAAGGAGTGCTCCTGGGGCGTCCGCGAAGGCCAGGTCAAAGAACAGTGGTTCGATGACTGGAAGTTCGGCTGCGCTGTTCCACAGGGCGCGGAGTCTTACGAATCGTTTCTGCGGCGCGCGCTGCTCGGCCTCAACATTGCCTTGCGGCGACCAGGGCCGGTGTTGCTCGTCTCGCACGGCGGAATCTACTGGGCCGTCCAGAAGTATGCCGCCCTGGGCGACGAACTCGATATTCCCAACGCCGTCCCCGTGCGTCATGACCCGCCGCGCCCGGACTTTCCCTGGTGGACGGCAACGATCTTGGGCGCGGCGGACCAGGCCGCGGCTTCATAACTATTCGGCCACGACCTGATTGCGGCCATCTTCATGGACGCCAGGCGTTCGTTGCCAGCCTGCCATAGCGGGTCACAACCCGCTTGCAATGCTTGATGCGATTGAAGAACCGGACAACAATTTTCCGGCGAGTTTGCGGTCATGGCCTTGACCGGCATTGGACGTCACGCGGATCGGCGATGCGTGGCCAAATGTCCGACAACTCTTAAAATCTTTCCCCTTCGGTGGGCCCTCTCGCGACCTCCGGAGTCGGAGGAATTCTGCTGCAAAACTCGGAGACCAGGCCGAAGCAGCCTGTCGTGCGAAACAATGGTTCAAATTCGGCGGCAACTTTGAGTCCCACTTGCGCTCCGAGGCCATGAGGCCCCCGATTGCTTGGCGCGATTTCTAGGCACGGAGAATTTCAGCAGAATCAGGAGATATCCCGACGAAATCAATCGTAAGGTCTGCTTCCAGGCCCTAACTCACCGTCGCTGGCGGCGGCCAGCTAGGCGCAGTTGTAGCCAGAAGTCGACAAACCGCCAATGAGAAGATGTAGGGTGTCAGGCTAAGGGCCGGCGGCGATAGTCGACGTCAGGTTTGCCTGTCCGTCAGTTTCATTATTGCGACGTCGACGGGCATCGTGGAGCCGACACGCCAAGCCTCAATGGCCAGAGAGCGCTCCACACTAGACTCTGCGTCCGCCAAGTACCGCTTCGTTCTTAGCTGATCTGCCGGCGGACCCGGCGCGGATATCGCATCACGCAGCATCGCTGAGGTGGCAAAAAGTCGGATTGCCGCTTCCGCCTGTCCAGTCGCGCTCAATCTGCATGCGTGTCCTTCAAGGCACTCGGCAATCCCTCGCTTGTCGCCCAGCTCTTTGCGCAATTTCAGGCTTTCGACCTCTGCTTGATGGGCGGCTTCGATGTCCCCGAGTTCCAATGCGGCTATGGCAAGATAGTGCAGTCCCCACGCCAGGCCTCTGCGGTCTCCAATCTGCCGAAACAACTCTATGCTTTCAGTAAGGTGTTCATGGGCTTGCTCCAGCCTGGAGCCCAGAGAAACAACGCCGAGATAGTGAAGCGAAAGGGCGATCCCACGCGTATCTCCAACCCGACGTGTCAGATCCAGGCTTTCTTCGAGGAATTGGAATGCCGCCTCATCGTCCTGGTGATCATGCGCGACGCGCCCGAGGTTTCGGAGCATCCAAGCAGCCAGCCAATCGTCGTCCAACGCACGCGCAAGAGCGAGGCCTTCCTCCAGCAGGCCGTGCGCCTGAAGGGTCTCGCCTTTGTATTGAAGCGCTATGGCTAGCAACCCTTGCTCCCAAGCTGCGTCTTCGGGCGCGTCAAGCTGCTCAAAAAGGGCGCGCGCATCCTCCGAGAGCAGACACGCGTTTGCATAGTCCCCCTGCAGGAAGGCGAAGTTTGCCTGAGTTCGGAGGACCTTTGCTCTCGTCATGGGCAAGAGCTTGTGCATCGCTTGGGCCGCCGGATTGATCCATTGTCGGCCCTCAGCAAAATGACCACGCACAGCAAAAAACCACCACAGCGCACCGGCAAGTCTTGCGCCCAGCTCGACGTCATCTCCGCTGCCGTATGCCCACCTCAGAGCAGCGCGAATGTTGCCTAGTTCGCGGGTGAGCTGAGCCAGCCGTTCCGTTTGTTTTGGCCCACGGAGTTCGGCATCCGTCGCTTCAGCGAGAGTTAGAAAGTACGAGGCATGCCGCCGTTTGAGCTCTTCAAGATCTTCGGCCTTGTCCAACGCTTCTGCAGCGAACTCCCGCAGTGTTTCGAGCATGAAGAAGCGGGATCCGCCGCCAACGTCCTGCCGGTTGATTAGGCTGGTTTCAATCAACGCGCTCAAGCGTTCCAGGAGCTCTGTATCAACGCGATCAGTGAATATCGCCTCCAAGGCCTCGCTAGTGAAGCCTCCAGAGAAAACAGCAAGATGAACAAAGAGCCATTGCTCTTCGGCGCCAAGCAGGTCAAAGCTCCACTCGATCGTATCGCGCAAAGTTTGCTGGCGAGCGGGAAGATCGCGTGGACCACCTGTCAGGATCGGCAAGCGTCGGTCCAGTCGCGACTGGATCTCCGCAGGGGTAAGCAGCCGCACGCGCGCAGCTGCTAGTTCGATCGCGAGAGGCAAACCGTCGAGGCGCACGCAGATCTCTGCGATGGTTCGCCTGGTCTCCGCGGTCAACGGAATATCCGGCCGGATCTTGCGAGCACGATCTTCGAACAACTGTGCGGCTTCGGACTCGGTTTGCGGGGCATCGTCGGATCCCGGGTCATGATCGAGATTTGGCAGCGCAAGTGGCGGTACCGGCATATCATGCTCGCCGGTCAGGCGCAGTGTTGCTCGGCTCGTGACAAGAGCTTTCAAGCCTGCGCAGTTGTTCAGCAACTCAGTGACCATGCTGGCGGCGGAAAGCAGGTGTTCAAAGTTGTCGAGCACAAGGAGCAGGTCTTTCGCCTTGAGATAGTCCTTGAGGATCTCGAGCGCCGAGCGACCTGGTGCTTCTTGCAGACCCAGGGTCTGGGCGATGGTCGAAGCCACGAGCTCCGGATCCCGCAGTGGGGCCAGATCGACGAACCACACGCCGTCGTCGAAGGTCTCCGCAACCTCGGTCGCAACACGCTGGGCGAGACGGGTCTTCCCGCTGCCACCCGCGCCCGTCAAAGTCACGAGACGCGCATCGGATCCAAGGACCAGGTCCTTGATCATCGCGGTTTCCCTTCCACGACCGATTAGGGTCGTTGTGCGAATTGGGAAATTGTGAAGCCGGCTGCCACCGTCGGGGCCCTTCAAGGTTGCCGGTTGGACTTCAAATCGAAATCCCCGGCCATGAACGGTCTTGATGTAGCGTTGTGACTTTCCGTCATCACCGAACGCCCGGCGTACCGCATTGATCCGGGTGGAAACCACGCCGTCGGAGACGAGTCGCCCTCGCCATACCGCCGAAATGATGTCGTCCCGGCTGACAACGCGGCCGGCATTCTCGGCGAGAAAGGCCGCGAGTTCGAAGACTTGCGGTTCCATGCCGACGACTTTGCCGCCTCGGCGAAGCTCCATCGCCTCGAGATCCAGCTCGAAGTCGGCGAAAATCAAGACCCGGCCAATCCGGTCTGACAACACGCGCCCCCAAGGACCTCCATGGGTCCGATCTTAATGTCTTTGGCCGATTTCTTAATGAAATCTGAATGCCGTCTTTAAGCGCCGCATTTTCGTCGGCCGTAACGTCAGGTGATCAAGTCAACACCCAAGCGGAGAGACGACATGTACGAAATCGACGCGAAGTTCTTCGGCGACGACGGCTCACTCGACACGGAAATGGCGATGACTGCAAGTCGAAAGGCGCGCGCGCAAGCCGCCGGTGAGGGCTTCGCTTTCGTCGTGGGTGGCGTCAAAGGCCTCATCCAAGCAGGCAAGCATGCGGTAGCGCGATCCGGCGTTTTCCAGAACTCTTCGACCACGGCGACCTGAACTGAACCGGCTCTGATGCCCGTTCCTGATAGTTGAGGAGATGTGGCGGTCCTTGTCTGGCCTTACCGCGACAAGAACCGTCAATTCCGCCAGGCCCAATCTTCAGTCTTTGGAATGTTTCGGCCCGGTTAACAAGGCGGGCGCTTGGCAACCGCGCAGGTCCGAAGCGGGTCATCTTCTACCGTCGGTGGCCTGCTTGAGTGACGTCCGGGTTCGGGGGTAAAGCCGACCAATCGAGCCCGGAGGTCCGGTTTCGGGTCCTAACTCACCGTCGCGGCGGTGGCGGCGCGAGGCGCAGTTATAGCCATTAGTGGAAGTGGACACCGCCATCCACGCCAATGCTCTGTCCAGTTATCGAGGATGCCTTACAGAGATAGACGACTTGCCCCGCAACATCGTCGACCGAGGTAAAGCAATTCAACGCTGACCTGTTACGCCAACCGTCAAAAAGTTCTTGAGCGCCGCCGCTTCCAAGCTCGGTGCCAACCATAAGGCCCGGTGCCACGCAGTTGACGGTGACATCAGGTGCTAGTGATGCGGCCAGAAAACGGGTCAGCGGGATGATGGCTGCCTTGCTCGGCGCAAACTGTCTGTCTTGGTACCAATCGCCATGACCAAGCGTAGAGCCTATGTTCACCACGCGCCCCCAATTCGAGGCTCGCAAGTGTTTTGCGGCGGCGCGAGCAACCAAATAAGGTCCTCGCAAGTTGACGGCCATCATCTCGTCCCAGATCTCTGGCGTAAATGCATCCAGATCGCCGAGTTCAATCGAGTGTCCACCCATTGCGATGGCTGCGTTGTTTACGAGGATGTCAAGCGAACCCATTTCAGCGACGACGTGGGATACGGCTTTATCGATTGAAGCGGGATCCATCTGGTCCAGTTGGGCAGTGATGGCCGACCCGCTGCTGACCTCAATATCCTCTTTGACCGCGTTAGCTCTTTCCTCGCCACGGTGATAACCAATAGCAACCATCACGCCTTCATTGGCGAGAAACGAGCAAATCCGAGAACCGAGCCCACCACTGCCGCCGGTGACAAGGGCGACTGCTCCAGAAATGTCCATATGGAACTCCGATAGTTTTTTATGTTCTCTGAAAAATATCTATCGAGAACCGTCATGTCACGGTTCGACCGCTCCGGGTCAAAAAGCGAAGTCCGGCGGGACCAACTCGCACGCCCGGACCTGAGGGCACACCGGAAGAAACCGGTTCGATTCCAGACTTCCGGGCCATAAGGTCCGAAGCTGAATGCTAAGCGGGCGTGCCTCGGACATGCCCGCGAAGTGCAGTTGTAGCCAAAGGCGGTCGTCAACTCGCACAGGAGAATTGATGTTACGCCGGCGTAGTTTTCCATGTTTCCCGAGCCGGATGGCAATCTGGGTCAGGGAAGTCCCGCCTTGCGAAGTCCGTCCAGAAGGTGTTCCAGGTCTTTCGGATCATTGAACGGCGTGTTCACAGCCCAGAACTCTCGCCATCGATCCGAATTGGTCCCCGGGTAGGCCGCCATGTCGGTCGATGCATTTGCGAGATAGTCGGCCATCGCCCGTCGTGCCTCGGGCTCTAAACCGAGTTGCGCATAGCACATGGCGCGGTATGCGTTCACGATGTTCGAGGGCTCGGGGATGTTGCTGAGCGTCATCAATGCCTCGTCATAGTGCCCAGCGCTGTAGGCCGCGACGCATTGGGCGCTGTAACAGTCTTCGGTGGCGAGCGGACTGAGCCGAATAGCGTGTGCGGCGCAAGCAATCCCCTCTTCGGCCTTGCCCGACAGTGCCAAATTCCAGGCCCTCAAGCAGAAAAGGTCATAGTCGTTCGGGTTCAGCTTGTGCGCCCTGCGGAATTCGGCTTCTGCCAAGTCGAAATTGCCCACCGCGGATCGGTAGGTGACGCCCAAATAGAGATGCGCGCGGCTATCCAGTTCATCAAGCGCCAACGCCTTTTGGGCCAGTGCGTGCGCCATGTCCACCGCAGCCTTGTAATCTTCCGACCAATCCGACCAGAACTCCTGCAAATAGCTGAAGGCCAGCTCAGCATGGGCCCGTGCGTACGTTGGTTCGAGCTCAATGGCGCGTCGATAGAGGCGGCGCGCCTCAAGTACGTTTGGCTTGCCGCCCTGGCGCAAATGCCAATTGCCGAGGAGAAGGCAATCGTAAACGGCTAAATCATCGGGTTCCTTATGTGCGGCTCGGCGCCGGCCGAAATCCTCGAGATGCCCAACTAGCGTCGTGACAATGGCCGCGCTCACCTCGGCCTGAACGGCGAAAACGTCCTCAAGTCTGCGGTCAAAGCCCTCAGCCCAAACACATACACCGCTCTCGGCCTCGATCAGCTGGGCGTGAATGCGCAGCCTGTCACCCGCTCTCCTCACGCTGCCTCGCAGCACAAATTGCGCGTCCAGCTCGCGTCCCACTTGCGTGGCCGACGCAGTCTGAGCGTCATACGAAAACGAGGAGTCGCCGGCGATCACGACCAGCGAGCGGAAGCGCGACAATTCGGCGAGGATGTCCTCGGCGATGCCGGCAGAAAAATAGGCCTGATTTTCGCCATCCGATGCGTCGGCGAAAGGCAGCACGGCGACCGACGTTGCCGATCGGCTTGCAGCGACGGCTGACTGCGTCAAGTCATCGACGCCAGGTGTGCTGACACTGCCGACGAACCGGTAACCCAGTCCACGCACCGTTTCGATGAAGCGCGGTTGGCTGGGGTCATCGTCCAATATCCGCCGCAACCTGCGCACATAGTCCTTGACGAGGTCCTCGGTGACATGGGTGTCCGGCCAAACCTCGTCCAACAGCTCCTGTTTGGAGATCACCCGGTTCGAATTAAGTGTGAAATAGCGCAGCATCGAAGCTTGCGTCGGGGTCAGTTGCGACTCACGACCGTCCACCCAGAGCCGGGCGTCGCCAGGATCGAAATGAAGAGCAGATGCCGGCTCGATTTGCTTCATCGCGACAACCACCAGTGAACCACCAGAATTCCACGGAATATACACCATACGCACGGGCCCATCACGCTACCCTCGCGAGGTCGGGCCACTGACCGCTTGAACGTCGAACGATGCCAATCTCGTTCCAGAGAGGAGAGGACGCCAATGAACGCCACAGCCACGCAAGAAGAGCTCGAGGCCGGTCGCGGGTACGAGGCCTTGTTTGTCGTGGCGGCCTTTGACAAATGGACGAGGCATGTGATCGACGCTGCCGGCGTCACGCAAGGGGACAGGGTGCTCGACATTGCCTGTGGCACCGGCGTTTTGACCCGGCACGCCTTTCGGCAAGCCGGTCCGTCCGGGCATGTGGCGGGTCTCGATCCCTCCCCGGGGATGATCGCCGCTGCCCAAGAAATCGAACCGGGCATCGCGTGGACGCTCGGCGGTGCGGAAGAAATCCCGTTCGACGACAGGGCATTCGATTGCGTGATATCGCAGTTTGGCATGATGTTCTTTTCGGACCGCGATGCGGCAGCCCGGGAAATGTATCGGGTTCTCGCGCCTGGCGGACGCCTTGCGGTCGCGGTTTGGAACTCCGTTGAGCAAAACGGCGCCTATGGCGACATCATCGCCGTGCTGGACGAGCACGTTAGCACGGCGGCGGGCGATGCGCTCAGGTTGCCCTACACGCTCGGTGACGCTCAGGCGGTGGTGAGGACATTTTCCGACGCAGGGTTTTCGGACGCGACGTTCGAGACGAGGGTCGAGGAGGCCTGCTTCCCAAGCTCGCGAACAATGGTCGAAGCGGAACTGCGGGGCTGGCTGCCCTTGTTCGATATTCACCTGTCCGAGGATAAGATTGCCGACGTGCTGGTCAAATCGGACGAGAAACTGTCGAAGTATGCGTCGTCAACCGGCGAGGCAGTGTTTCCGACATGCGGCCACATCGTGACCGCTCGAAAGCCGCAGTAGCCCTTGGGTCGGCCGGCGCAGGCGTGACGCCCGTTTCGGGTCAGGTCCAGACCAACGGTCGTCCGTCCCGTCGCGTCCAGAGCTGAGGGTTTAGCCGAAGAAATCCAGGCCATTCCGGACATGGGGCTCAGAATGTCCGAAGCTGAGGCCAAACTCACCGTCCGGCAGTCGTCGCCGGGACGGGGAAAAGTAGCCAAATGCGGAAATTAGGATACGGTTGAGTGTGAGTCATTCGCTCCCACGGAGGCGAACTCGTCCAAGAATTGGACGATGGCTCTCAAGCGCTCTGGGCACGGCCCTGGTTTCCTGTTTAAGATCGGTTTTTGACTTTTCTGGCGGGATCGGCTGTGTTGAAGATCAGCATATTTGGGACTTTTCGTGTCGCTGACGCATCTGGCAACGAAATTCCCATCAAGTCCCGAAAATGCAGGGCGCTTCTTGCCCATCTGGCGTTGCCGCCCGGCAGGAAAAGGAGCCGAGAGCAGATCATGTCCCTCCTGTGGTCCGACCGAGGCGAACAACAAGCCAGGTCGTCTTTACGGCAAGCGTTGAGCGGTCTGCGCAAAGATCTGGGAGAAGAGGGGCTCTCCGCACTCCAGATAACGGACGATGCCCTAGCGCTAGATCCGGCGCGTGTCATCGTGGAACCGGCTTCCCCGGGAGACGTGCTGCTCGACGGGCTTCACATCACCGATCCGGCGTTCGAGGAATAGTTGCGCGACGAGCGCCTTCGTCAAGAGGACGCTGGTAGCGCGATGGGCGAGACCCAAACCCCAAGCCGGTCCAGCAAACCCATGATCGCCGTCCTTCCCTTCGTCAACATGTCGGAGGACCCAGAACAGGAGTACTTCTCCGATGGCATCACCGAGGACATCATTACAGCACTGTCTCGCTTCCGATCATGTCTTGTCATTGCCCGCAATTCTTCGTTTCACTACAAGGATAAGTCGCCAACAACCCAAGACCTCGTCTGTGATTTGGGTGTCGGATACGTCATTGCAGGTAGCGTGCGCAAAGTGGGCAATCGAGTTCGGGTAACAGCACAACTCGTTGAGTGCGACAGCGATAGCTGCATCTGGGCGGAGAACTATGATCGTGAGTTGGAGGATATCTTCGCTGTTCAGGACGACTTGACCCGCACAGTCGCCTCGACGATACCCGGCCTCATCCGAACGGCAGTGCTCGGGTGCGCTGAACGAGCAAGCGTTGGCACACTACAGGCTTACGACTTGCTGCTGCGTGCAAGGCGCCATCTCGATGCCTTTACAAAGGCGGACAGCACGGCGGGCAAAGAATTGCTCGAAAAGGCGCTTCAACTCGACCGCACCAATCCACGTATCCTCGCCGCCCTTGCGAATTTCCATCAATTAGACTGGATCATGCACTGGGTAATGGAAGGTGATGCATCTCTTAACGAGGCGTATCGATTGTCGAAAGAAGCGGTAGAGTTGGATCCTACAGACTGCTTCACT
>JAJFGM010000851.1 GCA_021776145.1 Kiloniellaceae bacterium
CCTCTTTTGGGGGGTTGGATAGACGTCCAGGAAGGTAACATCGACGGCGGCTTGACGACGATTGCCGGCCTTGCCGAAGTCAAGGGGTTCGAGTTGCTCTACCAACTGCACCGCGCCTTGATGGAAGATGTTTCGCAACGCCCCGAGGCGGCGCGAACCGCCTATGAGGAAGCCCTGAAATCCGCCGGCGGCGTGACCTTGCGGCTGGCCTGGATCAGCGGCAACTTTTTTGAACGCAACGGCGGGCGCGAGCGGGCGGTGGAGATCTATCGCGAATTCCTCGCCGAGAATCCCGGATCGAACCTTGCCGTGCCGCTTTTGAAGCGGGCGCAGAGTGGTGACACCGCGACGGCCGAAGTCGCCGATGCGAAGGCCGGCATGGCCGAGGTCCTTTTCAATCTTGCAAGTCTGCTATCGCAGGAACGCGCCGAGGCCCTGGCTCTGATCCATATCCAGCAGGCGCTGCTTATGAAGCCGGATTTTGTCGTGGCTCAGGTGCTGCTGGGCGAAATTCTCGAGGGACAGAACCGCATCCCCGAGGCCATAAGCGTCTATCGCCGGATCCCCGACGAATCGCCCTTTGCTTGGACCGTACGCCTGCGCATTGCCGAACAGCTCGAGCGTTTGGACGAGACCGAACTCGCCTTGGCGGAATTGGACAGCCTTGCGGCGCGTGGCGATCAGCAGTTCGAGCCGCTGTACCGCAAGGGCAATCTGTTGCGCGGGCATGAGCGCTTCGAGGAAGCCATCGTCGCCTACGACGCGGCGATGGAACGGATCGGCGAGCCGGAAGCGCGCCACTGGTCGCTGTTGTATTTTCGCGGCATCGCGCTTGAACGCGCGGGACAATGGGAGCGGGCTGAAAAGGACTTCCTCAAGGCTCTCGAACTGGAGCCGGAGCAGCCCTTCGTGATGAACTATCTGGCTTACTCCTGGGTCGAGAAGAAACAGAACCTCGACGAAGCCAAGCAGATGCTGTTGCGCGCCGTCGAGTTGCGACCGGAAGACGGTTTCATCGTCGATTCCCTGGGTTGGGTTTACTACCGGTTGGGCGAGTACGAAAATGGCGTGACCTACCTTGAACAGGCCGTCGAGTTGCGCCCCCAGGACCCGGTCATCAATGATCATCTCGGCGATGTACTATGGCGCGTGGGACGCCGCGTCGAAGCGCGCTTTCAGTGGCGCCGGGCGCTCAGCCTCGATCCCGAGCAGGACCAGGTTCCGATCATCGAGAAAAAACTTGAAGAGGGCGTTCCGGATAAACCCAAGGACATCTGAGTCGAATGGGTTTGGCCGCGGTTCCGTCGATGACCAAGAGCGCACATTATATATCGGTCGCGCCCGGGTGCGTGGCCGGGCCAGAGATGGCGGCCGCGCAATGGCGGTAAAGTGGCGATGCCACTGATCCGTCACGCCTGGGCCAAGATCAATCTGACCTTGCGGGTAACAGGCCGCCGCGCGGACGGATACCATCTGCTGGACAGCCTGGTCGTATTTGCCGCGATCGGCGATGAACTGGCGTTCGAGCCGGCCGCCGATTTGACTCTGACGATCGATGGCCGCTTCGCCGACAAGCTCGCGGCGACATCCGATAACCTTGTGCTGCGCGCGGCCCGTCGGTTGGCGGCGGCCTGCGAGGTCGCGGCGGGCGCGCGCATCCATCTGCGCAAGAACCTGCCGGTCGCCGCCGGGATCGGTGGCGGATCCTCGGATGCCGCCCAGACACTGCTCGGCCTGCGGCAGCTATGGGGGCTCGATCTGGACGATGGCGCGCTGGCCGATCTGGCCCTGCCGCTCGGCGCCGACCTGCCGGTTTGCCTGCATGGCCGCGCAAGCCGGATCTCCGGCATAGGCGAAGTGGTTTCGGCGCTGGGGCCGCCACCGCAGCTTTGGCTGGTCCTCGTCAATCCGGGCATTTCCCTCGCGACGCCCGAGGTTTTTGGCTGTCTCGGCGGCACCTTCCACACGGCCGACAACATCGCCGACCTGCCCGCCGACAGCCGCGCCTTGGCGCGCCTGCTGGCGGCATCGGGCAATGATCTGGAGGCCGCGGCCTGCCGCTTGTGCCCGCGGATTTCCGACGTCCTTGCAGCCCTGGACGCCAGCGACGGTTGCCTTCTGGCGCGTATGTCGGGCAGTGGCGCGACCTGTTTCGGCCTCTATGCGCGGCAGGCCGAAGCCGAGGCGGCGGCGGCAACCCTGGCGCGGCCGGATTGGTGGAGCGCCGCGGCGGCGCTGCGCGCCTGAGTTATCGTCCAATGCGTGGCAAACGCTTCCGCCAGGGACGCTGCGCAGCGTCCGTCAGCCGAGGAAGCTGGAAATCTGCAAATGCCGGTCCAGTTCCCTGGTGCCTCGCGGCGTGACGTGGCTGGCCCGGCTGTCGGCTTTCCGGCGCAGCCATTTTCTGGTCAGGCAGGTCTCGAGAATTCCGGCGCCCAGGGCGCCTGCGAGATGATAGCGGCGCTCGCTCCAATCCAGGCAGGGGCGCGCGAAGTGGCGCTTCTTTTCTCGTAACGCCGTCAGGTCGATCCCGAAATCGTCGAAAAAGGTCCGCCCCGCCGCCGTCACGTTGAAGTCGCTGTCGGCCAACGCCAGGTAGCCTTGATCGACCAGGGCGTCGGTGATCGCCACCGCGACCTTGCCGGCCAGGTGATCGTAACAACTGCGGGCGTGGATCAGTTCCTTTTGGACACGCGGCACGACCTTCCTGACATCTTGCCTGGGTGAGATGCGCATCAAGGCTTCCAAGGCCGCGCCGACATTTTCGTCGGCCAGTCGAAAATAGCGGTGACGGCCCTGGCGTTCGACCCGCAGAAGGCCGCCAGCCCGCAGCTTGGCAAGGTGTTCGCTGGCGGTCGAGGGCGAGATGCCGGCGACCGTGGAGAGTTCGCCGGCGGTCAAGGCCCGCCCGTCGACGAGCGATGTCAGCATCAGCGAGCGGGTCGGATCACCGATCAGCGTGGCGGTGCGCGAGATGTTGAATTCGGTTGGCATGATGGCACCCCGCGAGTGTGACGGTTCCGAAATTCGGCCAATTATATGAGCCGAATTTCGGGGGCTGAATCACACTAGCACAAGCGCGCGGAGCATACTTCGGCACTTGCCGAAATATGGCCGAAGAGGACAGGGCGAGGGCGGTCTCAACCGGAAGAGAGTCAGTCGCTGCCGTCGTAAAGTTTGACGACCTCACGCAGATCGGCCAACAGGTCTTCGGTGGGCTCGCCGTTGATCGGCAAGCCGGCCATTTCCTGATAGAGGCGAATGGCGATTTGCGACTGTGGATCGAGCACGCCGTCGGCATCGCCGGTCTCGAACTCGAGGCGGGCCAGGAGATTTTCGATCTCAGCCAGTTCCTCGGCGCTGATTAAGCCCGGCGGCAAGCCCGGCGGCA
>JAJFGM010000852.1 GCA_021776145.1 Kiloniellaceae bacterium
CATCAGCATCGGCGACCTGCCGTTGTACAATGAGGATGTAGAGGCAGCCGGCGCGCCGGCGTCCTGGACCCGATTTCGCGAGGAACTTTCGGGGGCAGACGCTGTGCTGTTCGTCACTCCCGAATACAACCGCTCGGTCCCGGGCGTGCTCAAGAACGCTATCGACGTGGGCTCCCGTCCCTATGGCGAGAGCGCATGGGCGAAGAAGCCCGCGGCTGTGATGAGCATCTCGCCGGGCGGGATTGGCGGCTTTGGCGCCAATCATCATCTACGCCAGTCGCTCGTCTTTCTCGATATGCCGGTCCTGCAACAGCCCGAAGCCTATGTCGGTGGCGGCTATGACCTGTTTGACGAGCAGGGCGAGATCAAAAGCGATGATACCCGCGCGTTCTTCCAAAAGTTCATCGATGCATTCGGCGAATGGATCGAGCGCGTTGCGCAATAACACGGCGGGGGTGGGCGCGCTTGGTGGACAGGCACGCGGCCCCGGCGTCACGTTGCATCTCTGGACCCAGATCATCGGCAAATATCGGCGGCCTTTGATTACGAAAACCGCCTCTGAAGAACATCCGCGGATATCATTTCAACCGACCTATTGGAGACCCCGATCATGACCAGCACAAAACTTACCGAACACGCGCCCAAAATGTTGAGTGTGCTACGGATAATATCCGGATTGCTATTCCTCGCCCATGGTACGCAGAAGTTCTTGAGCTTTCCAGCGGGCGAGGCTGCAGGTTCCGGTTTGCTGTTTGCCGGTCCCGGCGCATATGCGGGCGCAATCGAACTCGTTACAGGCGCGCTGATTGCAATGGGTCTGTTCACCCGTCCGGCAGCCTTTATCGCTTCAGGCACGATGGCCGCAGCCTATTTTCTGGCTCATGCCCCGCAGAACTTCTTTCCTGTAAACAACGGGGGCGACTCGGCGATCCTTTACTGTTTTGTATTCCTCTATTTTGTCTTTGCCGGAGCGGGGCCCATTAGCCTGGATAGGCAACGGCGAAATACGGCGTAAGTGCCAGTGGCAGGGGTCCCGCAGTGGCAGGGGTCAAGTGGCAGGGGTCAAGTGGCAGGGGTCAAGTGGCAGGGGTCTACCATCCGATTTTTACGGAATCTGATGATGTTGTTGCGGCGGAGTTATGTGGGGAACTCGGGTTGGCGGGTTATCCACATAGCCGCGGCGGGCGACGGTGTATTTATGAGTCTTGCGGCTGGCGGGGATAGCTGAGGCGTTCATCCATTGGCCCCATTCTTTCCAGGGCATTCGGGCTTCCCCAAATGCGCGAGCTGTAAACCATGCGGTCGGAATAAACGGACAGATATCTCTCGATAAGGACAACCTGGTAGAGGGTCGGTCAAGTTGGACGGGATTGATCGGCTCACGGCAACCCATCAACCCACATGCCCTTTTGGCGCACGACTGCGCAAGACGGCCTGTTCGCCCATAGGGCAGCTGTACACACGGCGCTTAACGTCAAGCAAGGTGAGCCAGAGCCTCCGTTACAAAACAAGTTCGGCTGTTTCGTTTATTCTGGTGACGGTCACTCAAGCATCTTGGAAGGATGGGCGTGGTGTTAACTCGGCACAAAAATGTAAATCCCTTGAGAAGCAAGCGAATAAGCGGGCGGAAACGTCGGACGCCTCCTGGGTCGTCGCCAGGCACCTTGGTCGTGGACCCCGCCGCACTCCAGCCCATGATTCGACTGATCGGTTACGGGCCGGACGACCTCGAAGAGCATGACGTCGCGAACATAGACGACCTGGAATCCTTGATCGATAAGTGGCCGGTTATCTGGATCAATGTGGATGGCTTGGCGGATCTGGATCTCATCAAGCGTCTCGGCGAGATTTTCGGGCTCCATCGGCTTGCCCTCGAGGACGTGGTGAATCTCCATCAGCGGCCGAAGGTCGAGGACTATGAATCTCATGTCTTTATCGTCTCGGCTATGATTCACGCCGAGAAAGGTCCCTTTACCGAGCAGGTTTCGCTGTTTCTTGCGGACCGCGTCCTCTTGACGTTTCAAGAGAGGCCCGGGGATTGTTTCGATCCGGTGCGCGAGCGCCTCCGCAAACATCGGGGACAGATCCGAGAACGAGGGGTGGATTACCTCGCCTATGCGCTCTTGGACGCGGTTATCGATGGCTACTTTCCCGTGCTGGAAGCCTATGGCGAGCGCTTGGAAGTACTTGAGCTCGCGGTGACGAAGGAACCGTCGGCGCGCCATGCAGCCCAGATTCACGGCATGAAGCGCGATCTCTTGATCTTGCGACGGGCGATTTGGCCGCAAAGAGAAATGGTGAACGCCCTGATCCGGGACTCCTCTCCTCACATAACCGAACAAACACGCCCGTACCTGCGTGACTGCTACGATCACACAATTCAACTGATGGATATGGTGGAGATTTACCGTGAAATCGCATCCGGCCTTTTCGACATCTATCTGTCGGGCGTCAGCGCCAAGATGAACGAGGTCATGAAGGTCCTGACCGTCATCGCGACGATCTTCATCCCTCTCGGCTTCATTGCCAGCCTCTTTGGCATGAACTTCGACCGCGACGCCTCGCCCTGGAACATGCCGGAGCTAGGGTGGTATCTGGGCTATCCCTTCGCCCTGGCCGTAATGCTCGCGGTTGCCCTCGGGCTGCTCTGGTTCTTCTACCGCAGGCGCTGGATCGGGGGCGGCGCGGGCAGGGGTGGCGCGGGCAGGGGTGGCGAAGGAAGCGACCATGCCGACTAGCGTCGTTCGATCGAGGTCGGCTTGGCGAACCGCCCGACAGTGGCCTCCCGGTCAGGACCAGTGCCGCACCGGTCCGATATCGACGTGGATGAAACCGGGATTGGGATAGTAGCCCACACCGCCGGCCTGGAGATCGAGCGCCGCCCGGTGCAAGTCACGCAGATCGCACCCCGGAAGTGCGATATCTATGGCCATGCCCCTGGTGTGGAAGCTCTTCTTCGCCACTCCGTTGCTTCTTTGCCGAAGCTTGGCGTTGGTCGCCGGCGAGCGGTAGCCCGAAATAACGTGATAGGCCTGGCGCGCGTTCAACTTGTGCCTCAAGGCATGCAAAAGGTGCAGAAGCTTGGGGTCGATCGCCTGGACGTCGCCGGTGCGATGATCGCGCAGCACGCGGTCGATCTCGCGCAGGCCCTCTGGAACCGGCCGACCCTGGAACCAGAACTCGGTGTCGATCCGTTCCCCGGTGTGCAGGTTGTAGAGGGATAGCGCTTTTGCTTTGCTTGTTCGCGCCAGGGCGACATGGGGCGCCGCAAGCAGACCGATGGCACCCGCGGCCCCGACATGCAGGAGGCGCCGGCGGCTCAGTCGTCCGCGAGCGGTCGAAAGGCGCGGAAACTGCTGCATGGACATGGTCCTTCCCCCGAGATCAAGGGTTTCCCCGGCATTCACGAGCGGAATTATCCGCCCGGCCGGGTTAACAACCCGTTGCTACCCATCCACCAGCTCGAGCTTCTCCGCCAGCAGTTGGTCGCGGCGATAGACGTCCTCGCGAAACCGCAGCTTCCCGGACTCGTCCACCCAGGCTGTCATGTAAGTTATATGAACCGGTAGCGGCTTGGCCAGCTTTACGACCTGGGTGCGCCCGCTTTGCATGGCTTCTCGCAGTCGTGCCTCGGGCCAATTGGGGTCGCCGTTCAAGGCAAAGAGCGCCAACGCCATGACGTCGCGCTCGCGAATGCAGCCCGAACTGAAGGCGCGCTTCGAGCGGCCGAACAGGTTTTGGTCGGGCGTGTCATGAAGGTAGATGCTGAAGTCGTTGGTCAGTGAAAATCGAACCTCGCCCAAGGCGTTGAGCGGTCCTGGATCTTGCCTGAACTTGAAGCCCAGTGCTTGCGGCGAGATCGCCGCCCAGTCGATGGAATCCGGGTCGATCTCGGTGGCCTCGGGACTCCATCCGCTATAGACCCGAAAGCCCTTTTGTCGCAGAAATTCGGGCTCGCCCTTGATCTTGGGCAGAAGGTCGAGGCGCGCGATGCGGGGCGGAACCGTCCAGGTCGGCGAGAGTACGAGATTGATCATGCGGTCGCTGAACACCGGTGTGCGGCGGTAGTCTCGCCCCACGACGACCGGCGTGCTGAACAGGCTCCGGCCCTCGACGACGACCGTCAGGCGGAAATCGGCGATGTTGACGAGGACGTGCCGCTCGTCCAGGTCCTTCGCCAGCCAGCGCAGCCTCTCCAGGTTCAGCTCGATCTGCACGGCCCGCTCCGTAGGTGAACGATTAAGGGCCCGGCGGGTCGCGGGGCCGACCACGCCATCGGAATCGAGGCCGTGATGGTCCTGAAACGCCAGCACGGCCGCCTTTAGCGCCATGTCGAAGGTGTCGTCCGAGGCGGGCACCGCCGCCAGTTCGCCGAGCAACGCCAGCTGACGCCGAAGCGTTGCCACGCCCGGGTCGCGGGTGCCCAACTCGAGCTTCGGCCCATCGGCCAGCACGGGCCAAACCAATCCCGCGGTCATCGACCGGTATCGCGCGAGCGCGTCCCTGAGCGCGAGGTAATCCGGGCCGGATGGCGGCAGCGTCGACAGCCAAGCGGGGAAGTCCAACGCCGCGAGGCCGGCGGACAGGACCGCAACCGCATCGACCTGCCGGGGCGACACCCGAAGGTCCGGGTCCATGTCGCCCGGCACGCGCCGTCCCACCTGGACGTCGGCGACATAGCGCAGCAGGGAAACCGAAAGAAGCAGCTCCGCCCGCGCGAGCAGCGCCGGCGGCGCATCCGCGCCGGGCAGAGGCTGGAGAGTGGCCGGATAGTCGTGCGGCCTCAAACCGTCACGTCTCACCGCGTGGAGCCAGTCCACCGCCGCGACCGCGCGCTCCGACCAGCCTTGCGGTTCCCACCAGGCGGGCGCGCCGCCACGCGCCTCGTAGAATCGCCGGACCTGGTCAAGAGAAACCGACCCGCCGTCGAGTTCCAGCGGACCGGTTTCGGAGAACAGGCGCGTCAACTCCCGCTCGACCGGCGACTGCACGGCGGCGGTCGCGCGCGGGCCGAGGCCCAGCGCGGCCACCACCGTCAAAAAAATCAAAAACGTCCGAGTCATGGATCCGCAGCCCTACTTATCCGCTTCAAGTAGATCGCATTTCGGTTATCGGGGCGCAAGCCTGGCTGGTTTACCCCAGACCCAGGCAGGTCCACGCGGCGGGAGACCGGAGTCAGCCGTAGAGCCAATCCGG
>JAJFGM010000853.1 GCA_021776145.1 Kiloniellaceae bacterium
TCTAGCGCCTCAAAGTCGGCGCCACAGACCTCGAGGATCTGCGCCGGCAACAATTCGCCCGTGTTGGCTTGCGATTCGAAAGCCTGTTCTTCCTCTTCGGTCAGATCCAGCAAGCTCACTTCGAACTCGGGCAGAGTAAGCAGGACCAGGTCCTTGCGGCTCACATCACTGGCATGGCAGCTGGCGCACATCGGCTCGAAGGAGCGCACCGGCATGTTGCGCCCAGCCCGATCGATGTCGTGACAGGTCAAACAGGTCTCGGTTGGGGATCGCTTGTCGCCCTTGGACGGGAAGTATTTGGACAGATGTTGAACGTGCGTGAACTTGATCGCCGGGGGCGTCTCGTAGGGGTAGCTGGCGCCGAATGCAGGATGGTCTTGGCCGAAGTTCGCGAACTTGAGCTCGGTTTTGTGGCAGCTATGACATTGCTGGTCCGACATATAGGCGATATCGAAGTCTGCGCCCTTGTGTTCCGTATGGCATGCGGCGCATGTCAGCGTTTCCGGTCCATCTACCGGTTTAAAACCCGCATTATGGGGCCGGTCGGCCGGTCCGCTGAAGGCATGACATTCGACGCACGCGCCGGACATGTCATGACTAACGAAGGCTTCGCTGAGCCAGGCCAGACCTGTGCGTTTTTCAGCCGCGTGGCAGGTTTCGCAGCCGGTCTGCTCGGCAAAGCGGGCATGGGCGCCCGAGAGGTCCCCCGGGTCCGACAGGACCAAGGGCTTGAGTCGCGGCGAGGCAACGCTGCCGGTAAGACCCGCGATGGCCGCGATGGCGAAGAGCGTAAAGAGCAACGTCATCC
Organism: Kiloniellaceae bacterium; assembly: GCA_021776145.1. Classification (GTDB taxonomy): domain Bacteria; phylum Pseudomonadota; class Alphaproteobacteria; order Kiloniellales; family Kiloniellaceae; genus JAJFGM01. Next base: position 809 of record JAJFGM010000853.1, read on the forward strand.
GGCCGCGCAGGCTGCGCAGGCTGCGCCGCGGCACGCAGGGTGGCCGCCGGATGCCGCAGCTGCCATCGGGTCCGGGCCCCTGTTCGCAAGGGCCGCCGGCCGCGACTGGGCGCCGACATTGGTGTCCGTTACCATCGAAAAAAGGCTCGCACTCGCTGACGCCACCGCAGGAGCCGTCGATATTGGGGCCGCGCGCGCAGGGTTTGGCCCAACAGGCGTCCCGGCCGCAGCGGAACTTCGAGCCGGGCCGCTGGTATTGACTTGCGTCGTGGCTGAAGCGTGCGGGATCCATCAGAGCGCGTAGACGTTAACGAGAATGAGGTGCCAAAGGGCGAATACCATAAGAGCGGCGGCCGGAGGTATGTGCGCGAAGAGCCACCACTTCATCAGACTTTGCTTGGCGTAGTGAAGGTCGATCGAACATTTCTCCGCCGCCAGGTCATAAAGCTGCCGATGGTAGAGTCTCTCCTTTTCGCTGAGATAGCGCTCCGCCGAGACAGCATTGTGATGCAGCCAATGCTGGGCGCGCGTGGTGCCGACCGCGTGGCCGGCAAAAAACCGCGGTCGCTGAAAGTACCAGTGCAGGACTTCATCGTAGTGACGCGCCAGGGCGTCGCTGCCGGTCTCCTCGGCACAGGTCAGCACGACATTTTGCGCCGCCGCGCGCAGATTTGCCGTTTCGGCCGGAATCATCTCGTAAATGATCTCTTGGTCGCTCTGGGTAAGGCGGGCCGGTAGCACCTTCTGCAACAGGAAACCGAAAATGCCGGTCGTGATCACGACATAGAACAGCGCCGCGAGCACCTGCTCATAGAGGCCACTTGGCCAAAGGGTGCCGCTGTGCAGCCAGAATACGGCCACGGCCAGCAGGCCAACCAGCACATGCAGCGTCAACCAGACGCTGGCACGGCCCATCGGCACCATCGAAAGCCGCTTGCGCCCGGCGAATAATGTAAGCCCGATCATCAGTCCCAGCATAAGGTAGCCGGTCAAGATGGAGGTGTCTTCAAATGCCAGCCAGCCGCGTTGTGCCTCGAACGCCACAGCGACAAATATGGCAGCCAAAACAATGGCTAGGATGGCCCCACTGCGAGACAGCGGACGCATCAGATAGCCTCTCGGAATGGATCGGCGTCGCGGAAATCGACCCGCCGCAAGGCGTCATGGGGACACGCGCGCACACAGGCTGGGCCACCTGGATTGGTCACGCAAAGGTCGCATTTCGTCGCCTTCATAATAGGCTTTTGAGTGTCCGGATCCACGACAGGTTTAGCCCCCCTATCGCGGATCTCGACAAGGCGAATGTTCTCGTATGGGCAGGAATTCGCACAGGTGCCGCAGCCGATGCAGGTCTGATCGTTGATCACTACGGTGCCACTCTGCAGATCGCGGTGAATTGCCCCCGTCGGGCAACCGATCATGCAAACCGGATCGGCGCCGTGCATGCAGGCATTCGCCACCATCCAATGATCGAAGGTCTTGCCGTGGCGGATGAAGCGCGGATTGCCCCCATGGGTGGACGCGCAGGCCTTGACGCAGTCGTCACAACGCACGCAGCGGTCGAGATCGATCAGCATCGCCATGGTGGCATTGATAAATCGTTCCTCGACCGCCCATTCCAACAGCTGGAAATCGGCGGCTGGGCGCCTCGCGAGATCAGATATTTTCGTCTTCGGCGCGGCCGTTTTGGGGAAGACGTGCTTCTCGAGAACCGGCGTCGGAACCCGTAGTACATCAACGTACCCAAGCGCCGCCAGCGAGGTCTCAAGCGGCGCGGTCTCTTTGCCTTTCCAGCCCTGGTAGAGCTCATCGAAGCCGAAGGAGTCGCCGGCGCCCAGATAGGACAGGGTCCGTTCACCATTCCCATAGGGCACGGAGACGCGCGCGAAGCCGGCGCGAATCAACAACAGGCCGTCGGGATAATCCCCCTGCTGGCAAATCACCGTGTCGTCGGCTCCCTTGCCCCCCGCGCGAGACCGCTTGTAGGAGACGTGCCAGTCGAAGCTGCCGTACGATTCGAAGATAGTCTGCTGTGCTATCTCATCGAGTGTCGAAGGGTCGAGGTCGGCGAAATAGGGGGTCTCGCGTAGGTGCGCCCGCAGGGCATTGTCGCGGTAGCTCTCGTCGATCTGCCGGCGCCAATTGGGATCGTATTTTCGCAACTCGCGCAGGCCTTGCCAGCGAATCTCCAGAAGCAGCGCCTCGCTCTCGGCGAAGATGGTTGCCGTCCTCGGCACCCGGCCAAGGGCCGCCAACTCACCGAACAGGGAGCCGGACGACATTCGTTCGGTGCGGTGCTTGTCGAGAACGACCGGGATATCCTGCAGGAATACCCGTTCCTCGGTCAGGTCCGCACCCCTGCGAAGTTGTTGCACCGCATAGCCCTGCACATCGCGGACCTCCGGGACCCGGGTGTTGGTCCAGAGCTGAGCGAGAGTTTCGAAGAAGCCCTTGCGTTTCGTCGACTGGCGCCCCAGCAGCTGCCTTGGCAGGCTGGGCGCCAGGACAACCTGCAGATCGCCGTCCAAAATGAAGAAGGCCGAGTTGCCGTAATCGCCCTCGCGGATCACGATGTCGCCAGGCAGACAACGCACCAAACGCGCGTCGTTCCGAATGATCCCCGCAAGGGGCGTGTGCTTGGGAAACCGCGAGGCATCGATCGCCGAAAATTCCGGACGTCCGAGAACCATGGCAACATTGGCCTCGGTCATGTCCGGGCCGAACGGTGAATCCCAGCGTTGCGGCCGAGCGAGAGTCGCAACTTCAGCCAATTTCGATCCTGCCCCCCTAGTGCGGATCATGTTTTGTCGGGACCTTTTTGTGGTTCCGACAAAACATATGAACCCGCCCTACATCAAATAGTTAGTGCAGATTCACCAGGTCAATGGATCGCCGCTTGCGATTCCATGTGACCCGGATCTGCCCTAGCCCCTCACAGTCGCTTGGTCTTCTTGCCCACCTGGGTCGACCCTCCAGGCCTGGTCGATCTGGTCTTGTGTCAGACCGACCGCGTTGCGTGCGGCCGGGACGCGGTCGCGTTACTTATAGCTGTCTTTCGCCGGCAGCAGGCCTCCCACGGATCCAGAAAGGTCCTTGCCCTCGATCGCAGCCACCAGAGCACGTGCCTTGGCCTCGCTTGGGTCCTGCAACAGTGCGGCGGCCTCGGGCACGCTGCCTTGGATGGCTTCCAGCGCCGCCTTGGCCGCGTTGATCCGCGCCTTCTGGGCGGCGACGTATTTAGGATGAGCGATTTTGCTCACGACTTTCGTGGCCGCGACGATGGAAGCGGCGTGACCAGCGATGAAAAAACGGGCCAGCTGTGCCGGTGTCATCTCCGCGTTTTTGGTAATATCCGGCGGGTAGAAGCGATGCCGGACGCTGCCCATCGAATAGCGGACCAGCTCGAATTCGGGATTGATGGGGTGGTCGGCCTCCATCATCTTGCTGAGCAGGTCGGCGGGAATGGATTCGTTCGTCAGGCCGTGACAGATAAGACAGTTGGAGGCCACATCGAAGGTTTGCTGCGGCCACACCATGCCGGCTTTCGTGGAGGCCTCTATCCTTTCGGCCTTGTGCGCGGGGTCTTCCGCTTCCCGCTTGAGCGCGTTCCCAGCGGCATCCTTGCCATAATCATTGTGGATGGGCTTCCACTCCGAAGAGGCGCCGTGGCAGCTCTCACAGGAGGGGCCCGCCACCGCCTTCAACCTGCTGCCCGATTTGACCATTGTGTAGTGGCACATCGTGCAGGTGTCGTTCCTCTTCATCCGCTTCTCGCCGAGGGCCTCCATGATGGCCTTGGCCTCTTTCGTCTTGTGCACTGTCTTCATCGACGTGGCGTGTTTGGTTTTCTCCCAAACCTCGAGGTCGACTTTGTGACATTTTTGGCAAGACTCCGGACCCTGATATTCAGGCTCCGCCAAGACGTCATTGTTTGCAACGAGTGTTAGCAGCCCGATCAGGCATAGCCCCAAGGTCCAGCGAAGTACCACGAATTTCATGAGCCCCTCCATGTTGTCTGCCCAGTCGCCCCCCGGCGGTGCAAAGCAACTATAAGGGGCGCCAAGTTCCACCCCGTTTGACCTAGTGTAGTGGATGTATGTTTGGCCGCCAATGGGGTTTGTCACAATGAAGACTTAACGGGCAGCGAATGGCGCTCGAATTGGCGTCCGTCCTGGCCGATTGGCCCGGTGTGCGGCTGAATCGATGAACTGATCGCGTTATTTATAGGTATTCTTCGCCGGCAACAGGTCTCCTACGGCACCGGATATGTCCTTGTCCTGGATCGCGGCCACCAGAGCCCGTGCGTTGGCCTCGCTAGGGTCCTGCAACAGGGTGCCGGCCTCGGACACGCTGTCTTGGATGGCTTCGAGCGCCGTCTTGGCCGCGCTGATCCGCGCCTGCTGGGCGGCGCGATATTTGGGATGAGCGACTTTGCCCTGGGCCTGCGTGGCCGCGACGATCGAAGCGGCATGGCCGGCGATGAAAAAACGGGCCATCTGTGGCGGCGTCATCTCCGCGTTTACGTTGGTATCGGGTGGGTAGAAGCGATGCCGGGGCTTGCCCATGAAAAATCGCACGAGCTCGAATTCGGAGTTGATGGGATGGCCAGCTTCCAACATCTTGCCAAGCGTGTCGGCGGACAGGGAATCGTTCGTCAGGCCGTGACAGGAAAGACAGTTGGAGGCCACATCGAAGGTGCGCTGCGGCCACACCATGCCGGCTTGCGCCGAGGCCTCTGTCCTCTCGGCCCTGTGCGCGGCGTTTTCCGCCACCTGCTTGAGCGGATTCCCATTGGCATCATGGCCATAATCACTGTGGATGGGTTTCCAGATGGAAGAGGCGCCGTGACAGCTCTCACAGGAGGGACCCGCCACCGCCTTAGTCTTGCCATCCGTTTCGACCATTGTGAAGTGGCACATCGTGCAGGCGGCGGTCTTTGTCATCCGCTTTTCGCCGATCGCCTTCATGATCGCCTTGGCCTTGTCTGTCTTGTGCACCGACTCCACCGACTTTGCGTGGTTGCTGGCCTCCCAAATTTCCAGTTCGAGCTTGTGACACTTTCGGCAGGACTCCGGGCCCAGAACAGCCGGCTCCGCCAGAACCCGAGCCTGCGAAACGACGGTCAGCAACCCGATCAGGCATAGACTTAAGATCCAGCGCGGCACCAGGGTATGCATTGGCCCCTCCATCTCCTCTGCGGCAAACTCACTTGGTATAGAGGACGCACCTTTTCCGGTCGCCAAGTGGGTTTTATCAAAACGAGAACCTAGCGGCCGGCGGACTGGGTCGAACCGAGAGCGGTTCTTGCCGATCTGTCCGCCGCGCGGCCGGTTGAACTCACCCGGCGCGGCGTCAGGCCGCCCCTTCGATGTAGCGGTTGGCCCAGGCGCTGATTACCTCGGCGACATATTCCGCATCCGGCCGGTGCATCAACATATGATCGGCGCCGTCGAGGCAGACGAAACTCTTTGGATGCCGCGCCGCACTGTAAATGTGGCCGGCGTTTTCGATCCCCACGGTTTCGTCGACCGGGCTGTGGAATATTAGCAAGGCTTTGCGCATGTCACGCAAATGCTCGTCGAGACGTTGACCTGCGATATCTTCCAGAAAGTCGCGCTTGATGCGGAAGGTTCGGCCAGCAATGCTGACTTCGGCCTCGCCCGCCTCCACAATCTCGGATCGGGCATGGGCGAAGTGATGCTCTACGTGTTGTGGATCCGCGGGCGCGCCGATCGTGCATACCGCGCGCGCCTCTGGAACCCGGCAAGCGGCCGCCAGCATGGCGGCGCCACCCAGACTGTGGCCGATCAGAACCGATGGCACTTCGCGGGTTTTGCGTAGGAAATCCGCCGCCGCCACAAGATCGTCGACATTGGACGAGAATGTGGTGTTGGCGAAGTCGCCTTTGCTCTCGCCGAGGCCGGTGAAATCGAAACGGAAAACCGCGAAGTCGCGGCGCCAGAGAGCCTTGGCGATACTGACGCCCGCCATGACGTCTTTCGAGCCGGTGAAACAGTGTGCGAATAGAACGTACGCACGTGGCGATCTCTCGTCTGGAATGTCCAGGCGCGCGGCAAGTTCGTCGCCGGACGCTCCGGTAAAGGTCAGCTTTTCGCGTGCCATGTGGTCCCCAACCCTTCAGTTGATGCCCTGTCGTGCTGAATACCACGGATTCCTGGCCGTTGTCCGATCTCGTAGGAGGCGAGCTTGTCCGGTGCTCTCTGTGTCGAGCCGCTAGATTGATCCGATTGAGCGCAATTGTACCTAACCGTAACCGAAAACCGGGATTTTCACGAACCAGGATGCCACGAGATACATTGACCGCCATTGATTTTATTCGGAATCTGTATGCTGCGATCCAAAATTCGATCAGATGAATAGCGCCAAATTGTCGGGCGTAATGTGACGAATTCAGGCCGGCGATGAGCCGAGCCCCATGTGCCAAGTACGACAGGTGGAGGCTGGGTGATTTGTTTGTCGCGCGCCCACGCGGCAAGGCCAGGAGCCGTACATTGGTTTTTCTTCATTTTTCGATCATCCCGAATCGCGGGCCTGAATAGAGCCTCGTCATTTGCCGTGAGGCGGAGTCCGATGCAGATGCTGCAATAGAAAATGGGAGAAGTGTGCCTTGCAGACCACAACTGACGCCACCACAGGGCTGGGGTGGCGGCGCTCACGGCAATTCTCGCCTATTCCAGGCGAACAGCGTCCTGCGTCGCCCTCAAATTTGCCTCGGCAGGCGATCCTAACTACGGTCTCCTGACAAACCGGAGTTCATCTGGGGAATGTTGGGTTAGAATATCCGGAACCCGCTTGGTCTTTCGATGAAGGCGGCAGATGTCTCGTATTTTCGAAGTCATAGCTGATCTGCGGCGCCTCGGCGGTGGTGTGCTATGTGGCGCGCTGATTTTCACCGCGGGCATGGCCTATGCCACGGCACAGAACTTTGACGGCAAGTGGGAGGGTCGCGGTTTCACCCACGGGCCCGACGATTGCCCGAGCTTTGATGTCTATTTCGCCGTGGCTGGCGGCCAAGCCGAAGGCCGCTTCGTTGAAGGCCGGCACGACACCGATGTCGCCTTCGAACTGGATGAGAACGGCGAGTTCTCCGGTTCTTTTCGCACGCACAGCAATCATCTGGTGCGTATCGACGGCAGCTATGACGGCGGCCAACTGAAGGGCTACCTGCATCATGCGATCTGCCGCGGCACTTGGTATGCCAATCGCGTCGAGGAAGCGGCACCGCAGGTTGCCGCCGCGCCGCAGCCTGCTGCTGTGCCAAAGGACCTGAGCCTGGTCGAACAGCTAAAGGTGCTTCAGGACCTGCGTCAGCAAAAGCTGATCGATGATGAGACATACGAGGAAAGGCGTAACGCACTGCTGAACAGCATGCTGGCCGACAGCGGCGGCTCGCAAAAGGCCGACACGAGCGCGCAAGAAGCCGCCGCGACGACCGCCCAAACGGCCGCGAGACCACTTGCCAAGGCTGCCGACCTCGAGCTCGGGCGCTTTTTCGCGCTGATCATCGCCAACAACAACTATCGTTATCTGCCCAATCTGGTCGCCGCCGTTCCCGACGGCATGGCGGTCGCGCAAAAGCTTCGCGACAGTTACGGTTTTAACGTCGAGTTGCTGATTGACGCGGATCGCTACAGCATCATCTCCGCTTTGGTACGCATGCGCGCGGAGTTGAAAGAAAGCGACTATTTTTTGATCTACTACGCTGGCCACGGGATCCTCGACGAAGCCTCCGGCGAAGGCTACTGGCTGCCGGTCGATGGCGAAGCCGACAATCTGGCCAACTGGGTCGCCAACGCCGACGTGACCTCGGCCATTCGGGCGATGCGGGCCCGGCACATCATGCTGGTTATCGATTCCTGCTATTCGGGCACCTTGACCCGCGATGCCCTGACCGCATTGCCGCGCAGCGAGGACGATCAGGCCTGGTTCCGGCGTGTTTCGGAGAAGGTCGCGCGCACCGTGTTGACCTCGGGTGGCCTGGAGCCGGTGGTCGATGGCGGCGGCGGCAAACACTCCGTTTTCGCCAAGGCCTTCTTGGCGGCGCTGGAAGAGAACCAGGGCATCATGGACGGGCAGATGGTTTTCTCCCGCATCAAGCGCCCGGTGGTGGTAAACGCGCGCCAGACGCCGGAATATGCGGATATCCGCTTTACCGGACACGACGGCGGCGATTTTCTCTTCGTCCGCGCGCGCTGACAGTTCCATCGACTATGAACGGGTCGGTCCGAATTGGATCGGAGTCGTTCGTCTCGCGCCCTGTCAAGCACCATTGAGACCGGGTCGCACCGTAAGGATGCCTACCGAAACCCGCGCCGTTTCTTCGGTAAACTGGTTAGCTACAAGGTGACCGTCGGGCAATGTCGCGATGCGCAGATCGGCGCGGCGCTTTGGCCAGGCCACGTCCACATCGAAGGGTTTGTGCATCAGGCCTCTGGCGCGCCAGAATGCCAGGTTCGAACAGGCGACCTTCCCTTCCAAGTCGGCTTCGTCGTGCTCCAGATCGATCGTTGCGACTGCGCGATTGTCCGAGCAAAAGCCGTGACTTATGCCGGGGCATCACGCCGTTCGGAACTCGCTCGACTGGACCGAGACCTGTGAGACCCTGGCCAAAGCGGAGAAAGTCCGTTTGGTTAATAACGACGACCAGATTCATTTTTCGCATGCGCGCGCATTTTTTGTTAGAATAGGCTAACAGAATAAATCAAGGCGAGGAGCGAATGAATTGATGCCTCTCCTTCAAAGGGCTTTTATCGGAGCACTGTCTGGATTTTTCTTTCTGATAGCGGCCGTGGCCGCGCAGTCAGCGACCGATACCGGTGTCTATGTCGAAAGCCGCGAGAGCGAACTGCCGGGCGCACCGGTCGTCGACCGCTGGCGGCTGTACGGTGCCAGCTACGCCTTGGTCATCGGCATCGACAACTACTTCAACGGCTGGCCGCGTCTGTCGAATGCCGTCAAGGACGCTGAACTGGTGGCCGGCGCGTTGCGCAACCAAGGCTTCGAAGTCGAGCTCCTGACCGACGTGACGGGATCGCAGCTGCGCGAATCCCTGCGGCGGTTCTTCGCCTTCAAGGGCAAGGATCCGCAGGCGCGGCTGTTCGTTTGGTTTGCCGGTCACGGCCACACTGAAAACGGCGAGGGTTACCTTGTGCCCGCCGACGCCCCCTTGCCGGGCAGACCGGAGTTCAACTTTGCCGCGCTACACATGGGCGATGTCGGCTCGATGGTCAGGATCGCCCGGTCCAAACACGTGCTGGCGGTGTTCGACAGCTGCTTTGCCGGCACGGTTTTCAGCAGCCAGCGGTCGCGGCCGCCGGCAGCGATCACCGCGGCGGTGAAGCGACCGGTTCGCCAGTTCCTGACTTCGGGCGACGCCGATCAGAAGGTTTCCGACGACGGCACTTTCCGCACCCTGTTTCTGCGCGCCCTGCAGGGACAAGAGACGGCGGACGCCAACCGCGACGGTTATCTGACGGGTACCGAGCTGAGCTTCTACCTGGAAGACCGAGTGATGAACCTGAGCCAGGGCGTCCAGACTCCGCGCGGCGGCAAGCTGCGCGATCCGAAATTCGACCAGGGCGACTTCGTGTTCTTGATGCCGGGCCGACGGGAGCCACCGGAATTGCCAGAAACAGTGGCGACGGCGGCACCGATGGTCATGCCTCCCAGTGCGACGAGGTCGGACAGCACGGAGTTCACACTAGACGACCTGAAGAAGGCAGAGGCAGCCGAAAGCTGGGCGCAATGGCAGGCGCGCATGGACGCGGCCTTTCGCGAGACTGAGGCGTTCCGCGGCCGCGCGGCCTCGAGGCAGGCCGCCTGGGACCGCTTCCTCGCCGCCTTTGGACAGGACAATCCTTTTTCGGGCGAGGATGATTTGCTGCGCGGGCAGGCCATCGCCGTCAAGGCGGCGATCGGCGAGGAGACCAGGGTCGCCGTCGCCGTCCCACCGCAGCCCAAAAAAGATCCAGTGCCCACCCCCCCGATGGTCGGCGTCAACCCGGACAAGATCTCCAAGCACGATTGGCCGTTCTGGGAAGCACGCAACATCATGGTCTCCGAGACGCGTGGCGATGCAAGCGGCTTGGTGGCGCCAACGATCCTACCCTACAATCATGATTCGGTTTATGTCGGCGGCGAGGATGTTGTCCTGGAAGCCAGAGCCAGCATCCGTTTCGGCGGTTATATCACCGTCGACTATGTTCAGCATGACGGCAATGTCGTGCATCTTCTGCCGACTTCAAAGCACGCACAAAACCGGGTCGCCGCCGGTGGAAAGATACTGATCGGCAACGGCGAACAGCGCTACACCGCGATGCCGCCTTTTGGCACCGAGATGATCATGATGCTGCAAACGCCCGAGCCGCTTTTTCCGGCCGAGCGCGAACAAATTGAGCCGGTCGAAGGTTACTTTGCCGACCTGCGTCAGGCGTTGGCCGGCATGAGTCGACGCGGACTTGGCGACCAAATACTGAGTACCCATGGTTTTATCACCCTATGTCGAGTGCGTGGGGAATGTCCCGCTAGCCAAGACCAGTAACCGTTTTCAGGGAACGCATCTAGCGGCTCGACAGCAATGTCGAGTTCGACCGAGCCCCCGGGATTTCGGAGGTTCGCGCGCCCGAGGCTCTTGCGGTGGAGTTCGACTTGGGGTTGGGTCGACGAGCTCCCTTCAAGCTGAGCCGCATTCAGGGCTCAGAACGGCGGCGATGCGATCGATGTCGAGGATCAAATTTTGTGGACAAAGGCATTTTTGGATAGAGTGGCCTAGAGGAAATCCTGTTCGGGAACGGGTGCGATGAAGTCTCTCATTTTGAAGGCCCTTGTCGGAACCCTGTCC